>NZ_JANSHW010000386.1:0-1394 GCF_047461815.1 Synechococcus sp. R6-10 | reverse complement strand
ACAACACTTGGGCAAACCCGTGAAAACCTACAACAATCCCCCCCCGATGGTGATCGACCCGGCCAAGTCCTACACGGCCACGATGGAGACCACCGCCGGCACAATGGTTCTGGAGCTGTTTCCTCAGGAAGCTCCCCTGGCCGTGAACAATTTCGTCTTTCTGGCCAACGATCACTTTTACGATGGCGTCATCTTTCACCGCGTGATCCGCGGCTTCATGATCCAGGGCGGGGATCCCACGGGTACAGGGCGGGGTGGGCCAGGCTACCGCTTTCCCGATGAGCCGGTGCAACGTCCCTACAGCCGCGGCACTTTGGCGATGGCCAATGCTGGCCCCAACACCAATGGCAGCCAGTTCTTCATCATGCATGCCGACTACCCGCTGCCGCCCAACTACACGATCTTTGGGCAATTGATCGAGGGAGAGGATGTGTTGGATAAAATTGCAACGGCTCCCACCGGCCCCCAGGATCGCCCGCTGAATCCAGTGGAGATCCAGTCCGTTCGTATCTCGGAATCCAATTAGGTTGGGCCACTCCGGTGGAACAGTTTGGTTGAATTAACTTGGCCTCTGGCCCCATTTTTGCAACTTGCCCTCAGGGGGACTCAGGTATGGAGTTCGCTAGGCCCCGGCGAATGTCCCCCCGCATTCTGGTTCTGGATTTTGATGGTGTGCTCTGCGATGGGCGGGCGGAGTATTTTGCTTCCTCCTGCCGCGTTTGTGCTCAGGTGTGGGGCCTGGCTCCTGCTCAGCTAGAGCCGCTGCGTCCTGCCTTCGACCGTCTGCGCCCGCTGATTGAGACCGGCTGGGAGATGCCTTTGTTGTTGTGGGGGCTGCAGCAAGGGATCCGGGAGGAAGACTTGCGCCAAGACTGGCCCAGCTGGCGGCAGCGGTTGTTGCAGCAGGTGGGGGTCTCCGAGCTAGGTTTGGCCCAAGTGCTGGATGGCGTGCGGGATCGTTGGATTGAAGAGGATCTGCAGGGGTGGCTGGGGCTGCACCGGTTTTATCCGGGGGTGGCGGCCTGGATGCGCCAGCTTCAGGCTGCCGGGGAGCCGCGCCTGGCCATTCTCAGTACCAAAGAGGGGCGGTTTATCCAGCAGCTCTTGGGTCGAGAAGGGATCCAACTGCCACGCCACCGCATTCTGGGCAAGGAGGTGCGCGCCCCCAAGGCCACCACTTTACAGCGGCTACTGGCTGCCGCCCAACTGCCGGCTGAGGAGCTGTGGTTTGTGGAGGATCGCCTGCAAACGCTGCGCCAGGTGCAGAGGGTGCCGGAGCTGGAGCAGGTTCTCTTGTTTTTGGCCGACTGGGGCTACAACCTGCCGGAGGAAAGGGAAGAGGCCGCTCGGGATCCCCGTCTCCATTTGCTCAGCCTGGAACAGCTTTGTCAGCC
>NZ_JANSHW010000385.1:0-1565 GCF_047461815.1 Synechococcus sp. R6-10 | reverse complement strand
CATGTGGTGATGGGCTTGAGCTTGTAGCTGCTGCAGTTCTGGGGAGGGCACGACGTGAATAAAAATGACACGCGGCGCGAAGGCCCCAAAGCCGGATAACTGGATGGCGACGGGAGTTTGCTGCTTGGCAAAGGCCTCTAGGGATCCCGTCAAGGCCGGCAGATCGGAACTGGGCCACTCGAACGGCGGCACCAGAGTGATGTGGGGAGGCGAGCGCAGGGCCGCTTGGCTGGCAAATTGCTCGGCAAACTGCTGTTTGATGGCTGTCACCTGCTCTTGCAGTGCTGGAGGGGGGAGCAGAGCAAGAAACAGTCGCTGCTTGGGGTTATCCACCAGCATCGGTAAGAACCTAGAGAACAGGGGATAATGCAACTGTAGCCAAGCCCAAACATCTTGTTATGTCGCGTCCTGTCGCTTCTTCCCCTATCCTGGATCCCTCCTCGGCAACCGGATCCCCAGGCCAAGCGCCTCAGCCGGCTCCCATTCCGCCCTACCAGTGGCATTTGTTCCTTTGTGCAGATCAAACCAAGCCCAAATGTTGTGAGAAAGCCGTGGGATTGGAAGCCTGGGACTATTTGAAATCGCGGATCAAGGAATTGAACCTGGAAATCGGGAGCGGGGGATCCCTGCGGGTGCACCGCACCAAAGCCAACTGCCTGCGGGCGTGCGACTATGCTGTTCCCGGCCCTGTGCTGCTGGTCTATCCCGGTGGGTTTTGGTACCACTCGGTCACGCCGGAGGTGGTGGAGGAGATTCTTCAAAAGCACATCTTGGGAGGGATCCCTGTTGTTGAGTATCTGGTAGCCCAAGATACCCTCAGCGCCCCTGATCCAAAAGGGCATGGATAGCCTGCACGCACTCTGCCGTCACCTGCTGCAAATCGGCCTTATCGCTGGAAGCAGGGGGGGGAATCACGTTGCCAATGCGCACCGTGATGGGGCAGAACAAGCGCGGCCACCGGGATCCCTTGGGCAAGACCTTTTCCGTGCCCCAAAGGGCTACAGGCAGCAGAGGCGTTTGGGTGCGGGCTGCAACCAAGGCCGCTCCCAAGTGGGGCTGAGGAATGCGGCCATCGGGGGTACGAGTGCCATTCAAAAAGATCCCTACCGCCCATCCCTGCGCCAAAGCTGCTTCCGTGGCCCGCAGGGCAGCGCGGTCAGAGCCGCCTCTTTTGACCGGGTAGGCGCCGTAGAGCTGGATCACCTGCTTCAGCCCCGGCACCCGAAACAGCTCTTCCTTGGCCATGAAGGCCACCGGGCGGCGCACCGCATTGGCCACCAGCGGCGGATCCAAATGGCTGGCGTGGTTGCTGACGACGATGAGGGATCCCTGGCGAGGCACGTTTTCCTGCCCATAGGTGCGCCCAAAATACAGTCCCCGAAACAAGGGGTTGACCACCAGCCACTTGAGCAGCCAGTAGGCCAACCAATCCCGGCGGCGATAACCCATCTGTGAGTCCAACGATCCCTGCCACTCCGGCAGCAGTTCCCTCTGTAAACTACCCGACCCTGACTGCTTCGCAGTACAGGGCGGGCTTTCGGCCTCCGGCCCGCTGGCGCGAACGG
>NZ_JANSHW010000384.1:0-588 GCF_047461815.1 Synechococcus sp. R6-10 | reverse complement strand
TAATCCGTACTGAACATATTATACATTATTTTCAGTATAGTTGAGCTTATTATTGACTAGAGTCATGCTCCGCGCGCAGCTTGGACATTTGCAGCGGTCACCTCAAACTCCTCTGGGGCAACTTCTCCATTCCTCACTCTTCTGGGCCAAAGGGGGAGCACCCTAAGGCTGCAAGATCATCGACCAGGAGCCGCTCTCCCCATCCCAAAACGGGGCCAGAGACTCTCCCACCACATTGGGCCCCCAATAGCGGCGGGTTCCATCCAAGGCGAAAGCCACCACAATGTCTCCGGGGCCGATTTGCAGCGGTTCTTCTCCCAAGCTCAGCAGCAATCCTTCGCTGCCCCCTTCTCCAGGGGCAAAGTCCCAGTGGGCCGTTTCCGGATTGATCATCCGTTCGCCGCTGCGCATCAAGATCACCAGCCGAACCGGATGGGGCGTGCGATTGCCGACCCGAAAGGGTCCCGTACGGGCGGAGGTGGGGACAGCCTGGGGGGGCAAGGCAGGTTCTGAGGGCAGAACAGGGTCAACATTCCCCTCAACGGAATCCTCCAAGGCTTCCAGCGTCGGTTTCTCCAGAGTCTGTGC
>NZ_JANSHW010000383.1:0-4130 GCF_047461815.1 Synechococcus sp. R6-10 | reverse complement strand
AATCCGTACTGAACATATTATACATTATTTTCAGTATAGTTGAGCTTATTATTGACTAGAGTCATGCTCTTTGTCTCTCTTGGGAAGATTTCTCTCTTGAGCAGAAAGGCGGGCTCAGTGCAGAAAGTGACGTATGCCGGTGCAAACCATGGCAATACCGGCAGCGTTGGCAGCAGCAATGGAATCGGCATCGCGGATGCTCCCCCCCGGCTGGATGATGGCGCGGATCCCTGCTTGGGCAGCCATCTCCACGCTGTCGGCAAAGGGGAAGAAGCCATCGCTGGCCAAAACAGCTCCTGCTGCTTGGGATCCCGCCTGCTGGAGAGCGATCTCCGCTGCTCCCACCCGATTCATTTGTCCGGCTCCGACGCCGAGCGTCTGCCTCTGCTTGGCGACGACAATGGCGTTGGATTTCACATGTTTGCAGACTATCCAGGCAAATTCCAGATCCGCCCACTCCTCCGGTGTGGGCTGGCGCTGGGTGACCACTTGCCAAGAAGGGGGGCTGTCGGTTTGCGTCGGTTCCTGGTCGCGACAGCGTTGCAGAGCAACAGGTGAATCGGCGTCTTGCACCAGAAAGCCCCCGGCCAGGGTGCGGATTGTTTGGGCAGGCCCCACACACAAGTCCGGCAAGATCAAGACCCGCAAGTTCTTTTTGGCCGACAGTAGCTCAGCCGCTTCTGGAGTGCAATCGGGAGCCACCACACACTCCAAAAAAGGCTCCACCAGCCGTCGGGCG
Source organism: Synechococcus sp. R6-10 (assembly GCF_047461815.1). Lineage (NCBI taxonomy): Bacteria > Bacillati > Cyanobacteriota > Cyanophyceae > Synechococcales > Synechococcaceae > Synechococcus > Synechococcus sp. R6-10. Next base: position 3,391 of record NZ_JANSHW010000383.1, on the reverse strand, counting down.
GTCTCTGCGTCCAAGGGTTGGTTGAGGGCGACGATGCCCCCAAAGGCCGAAACTGGATCAGCAGCCAGGGCAGCCTCGAGGGCGGCAGCCGGCGATGGGCGAATGGCCACCCCGCAGGGGTTGTTGTGCTTAACCACCACCGCCACCGCTTGTTCAGGTTGCAGGAACTCCCTCCGAGCAGAGCCAGAAGACACAGAGCCCTTCCCGTCAGTGGGCCGCGTCGCATCAGCATTGCGGAGTAACAAGGTTAACTCTGCCGCCAGGGCACGGGCCGCCTCCAGATCCAGCAGGTTGTTGTAGCTCAGCTCCTTCCCCTGCAACTGCTTAGCCCGGTGCCAGCCGGGGGCAGCCGGATCCGTCACATACCAAGTGGCAGCTTGATGGGGATTTTCCCCGTAGCGCAGGCGTTGCCACAGGATCCCTTGCAGTTGAAACCTGTCTTCAGCGGCAGCTGCGGAGGACTGGGAGGGACCTGCTAGCTCCAGGCGAGCCAGGTAGGTGACGATGGCGCGGTCGTAGGCCAGCACCTGCTCAAAGGCCCGACGAGCACACTGGAAGCGAAACGCCAGCCGCTCTGTTTCCCCATAGGCCCCGGAGAGCAGTTGCAAATACTGGGGGTACTGGCTGGGATCCGTCAGCACCGTAACGTAGGGATAATTTTTGGCTGCCGCCCGCGCCAAAGTGGGCCCGCCGATATCGATCTGCTCAAAAGCTTCCTCCAGAGACACTCCTGCCTGGGCCACTGTCTGTTCAAAAGGGTAGAAGTTGACCACCACCAGTTGGATGGGAGGGATCCCCAGCGCCTCTAGGTCTGCCCGGTCTTCGCTGCATTCCAGGCGGGCCAAAATGCCGCCGTGGATGCGGGGGTGCAGCGTCTTCACCCTTCCCCCCAAGATTTCCGGCGCGCCAGTGTGGGCAGAGACAGGGGTGACCGGGATCCCAGCTTCTGAGAGCGCCTTGGCGGTTCCCCCACTGCTGAGCAGTTGAAAGCCATGCTCTTGCACGAGGGACTGGGCCAGCGGGATCAGTCCGGTTTTGTCGGATACACTCAACAAAGCCAACGGTACAGAATCCTGTTCGCGACAGCGTTGCGCAGTAGCAAGGGGCATTGGAGGCGTTATCCAGTAGAGAAGGGCCCAGAGGAAAAAGCTGGCCGGGATACCCAGCCCAGCGCTCTCACAGCATACCCCGAAAGCTGGACCCTCTTGTCCAGCCACCTGGTTCAGACAAATCTTCAGATCGTTCGCATCAGCAGGACGGATCAGGAATATTCTGCTTCGCCTCTCACCTGATCCTGCCGGACCTGTTCCCGCTCCCGGTTAAGGCGGGCCACCTGGGCTTCCAGATCTTGGATACGGTGCAGCAACTGTTCGATAGCCCGTCCCACTGGGTCAGGCATGAGATGGTGATCCAGGTCAATGCCATGGGCGGGGATGCGGCGCTGATGGGGCGGGATGACCGCACGGCCTGGGATCCCAACCACCGTCATGCCGGGAGCTACATCCTGAATCACGACCGCGTTGGCTCCGATACGAGCTTTTTCCCCAATGCGAACCGGCCCCAGAATCTTTGCCCCCGTGCCGACAATCACCCCATTTTCCAGGGTGGGATGACGTTTGCCCTTGTTCCAAGAGGTACCCCCCAAGGTGACCCCGTGGTAGAGGGTAACATCATCACCAATTTCTGCCGTCTCACCGATCACCACCCCACAGCCGTGGTCAATGAAAAAGCGCCGCCCAATCTTGGCTGCCGGGTGGATTTCAATCAATGTGAAAGAACGAGCCAAGAAGCTGAGCAGCCGCGCTAGGAAAAACCAGCGCCGTTTCCACAGCCAGTGGGCGATGCGGTGCAAAAACAGAGCATGCACACCGGGATAAGTGAAGATGACCTCCCAGCGATTGCGTGCTGCCGGATCCCGATCGAAGACACAATCAACATCCTCCCAAAATTGCTGCCAGAACCCCAGTTTTGGCTCCGGCTTGCCAGCAGGGAGAGAATTGCCCTCCCCCGTTTTGGGGCTTTCCACCGCCGACTGCTCGGCCTCCGTCAGCATGAATGGTCTCCGTTTAGGAACCTCCACTCCCCTTTTAGCACTTTTTGCCGGCAGCAAGGAGAGATCTCCAATCGCGCCAAGGGAGCTCCTCGCGCAACTCTCCACTGGGTCGAGCTCGAGCTCAAGCAAATTGCCTTCTGCCCTAGCCTTTACCCAACTGTTGAGCCACCAGTTGTCCAATAGCTTGGGCAGCTCCCGGCTTGCCCCCCAGCCGCTGCAGTTCTGTCTGCATTTGCTGACGGCGCTGGGGATCTTCCAACAGAACTCGCATTTGTGCGGCCACGGCCACCGGGCGCAAGTGGCCCCGCAACTCTGGCACCACCTCTCGCCCTGCCCAGATGTTCGGCCAAGCCAAGTGACCTAGCCAACGCAGAGCAATTCTGTTGACGGCGCGGGCCAGCCAAGTGCCCAAGCCTGGAAGGCGGGTCAACAGGCCAAGAATCCCATCCCAGGCGCGCATTGCCTCCAGCTTGTTGGTAGGGATCACCACAACCATCGGCACCCCCAAATAGGCCAGCTCGGCGGTGTTGGCGCCAATGGTGGTCAGACAGAGATCACAGTTGGCCAGCACAGAATAGGCAGGGAAGCTTGTCCACAATTGCACCGTGCTGCCAAAGGGGGTAACAAACTGGGATCCCAGATTGGTCTGCTCCAGAATGGCTGAGGTGCCATAGATCAAAGCCATATCGGGATTGAGCTTGGGATGAGCATACGCTGCCAATGACTGGGGGGTTTGTCCTGGGGCCACCGGGATCACAAAGCGGACATTCGGCAGCATCTGTCGCAGCTCATCGGCCACAGCCAACACCAATGGCACCCCCAAGGAGAGCTTGGCCGGCTTGGAGCCTGGGAGCAGCCCCACCTGATAGTGGGTGCGGTTCTCATCGCTCAGACGCTGCCAGCCGCGCGGTAGCAATTCTTCATCGGTGAAGCGGTTCCCCACTCTCTCTGGCGCAGTTCTTACAGGCTCCCCCTCGCCGATGGAGCTGGGAGATGCATCTTGGAGCAGGCCAAAGGCTTGGGTTGGGGAAGAAAAGCCTGCCGTGGGTTTGGAGGCAGCGGCAGGAGATCTGCTGCCAAGCCAGCCGGAAAGGGGCACCCCCGGCAAATAGACAGCGCTGGCTACGCCATCCGCCATCAAATCCCCGACAACGTGCATTTTGTGGGCCCAAGGGTGGCCCAGCAGCCGTCCGCCATCGTAGCGGCGTTTGATTGCCTCGGTTCGCACGGCGAAAGCATGTACCCAAGGCCGCCAACGGGGTTGATGCTCAGCATAGACCACCAGCCGATAGCGCAAGCGGCGAGCAATCCAGACGGCAAAAAACTGATCCCCCCCCA
>NZ_JANSHW010000382.1:0-7625 GCF_047461815.1 Synechococcus sp. R6-10 | reverse complement strand
ACCCATTTGAGTTTTCCGCCCGGGCTGCCTGGGTTGGGGGGATACAGCTTTTCGCTGCAAATTGGGGGCGTGTTGCTGACGGCTTGTTTGGCGGGGCCGGTGGCAGCGGTGTGCGCCCAGATCGTCTATCTGGGGCTGGGGCTGGCAGGGCTACAGGTGTTTGCCCAAGGGGGAGGATGGCAGTACCTGTACCAGCCCGCCTTTGGCTACTTGCTGGGGTTTTTGCCGGGAGCTTGGGCCTGCGGGACGATCGCCTTTCGGCAACGGGATCCCTATCCACCCCCTTCTCCTCTGGCCCGCCAACGTGCTGTCGATGGGAAGCGGTGGGCAGAAGGGATCCCTGACTCCCCGGTGGGCCTCCAAGAGTTGGGATCCGGCAGCTTGGTGGCTTTGGCCTTGGTTCACCTGACCGGGATTCTCTACCTTTTGGCCACGCAACCCTGGAACGAGGAGTTGCTGAGGTTGATAGGGCTTTACTCTGGCTATACTCTGCCGGGACAGCTCATCGTGGCCAGCTTTGTTGCAGTGATAGCGTTGCTGTTGCGGCGCTTGCTGCTGCTCTGAAGCAAGGGAATCAACTCTGCGCAAAGGCCCATGCAGATTTGGGTCGTGGCGCATCTTTTCTCAAGCTGCAGAGGCAGAAAGTAACTTAGAAAAGTAACTTAGAGCTGTGCCGCTCAAGCGGTGGTACAGATTCTGGTCAAGTCTTGCCAGGATGGATGGGTTTGCGTGAGGAACTGAGGGATGCAACGGACTGCTCTGATCCTTTTGGCCACTGGCCTGGCTGCCTGTGGAGATGGCGGCAGCTCAGGGGGCTCGATCCTGCCCCCACCCCAAGGCCCAACGGTTTCGTTTATCAATGCGCCCACCTCGGTGCGGGTGGGTACCTCCACGCCGGCCTTCACGGTGCAGGTGAGTGTGCCCGGCGGTGCTCGTCCAACGCAGTTCCTCGAGCTGGAAACTTTCAACCCCAGCGGCGTGCGCGTGCAAAGGGAATTCTTCAGCCCACAGCAGGCCGGCTGTAACCCTGGGGCCACCTTTTGTAGCTTCAGTACCGATTTCCGCGTTGCCCTCGGGGATCCCATCGGCGTTTGGCAGTTCCGGATTACCGCGTTTGACCAACAGAATCGCTCCGGATCCCAAACACTGCTGATTACAGCCTTCCAGTAGGCAAGCAGAGTTGCCGGTTTTGGGGTGAGGCCACTCACTCTAGAGGGGAATGCCCACCAGCGGGCCGAAGTCCGAACAAGGACTGAATCTTGCTCACCGCTGCGGCTTTCTTCCTGCTTCCACAACCCCTAACCAGCAGCAGCTTGCGTCGCCGCACCGCCGGAGGGATCTCCACAGGCGTCAATTTCCCCAGGGCTAGCGTTCCGCGCCGCCGGTGCGACCGGCAGAGTTCCACAAAAATAGGGCCGGAGGCATGCCCCCTCAAGCTATGAGCCGGTTATCACTTGGGTTCGCAAGCTGCCCAAGGCGGGATCCCCTACTCCAGGTCTCGACGGTTGGGGTTGCGGGAGGGGTCGTTGCTCAAAAAACCAAACACAAAAAGCCCCACAAAAAAGATGACAACCGCGTAAACAGAGATTTTCAGTAACAGCATAGTTTCAGCAACCCGTTTCCGACTGAGTGAACTGATGAAGCGATAAGGCAATCGTAAAACAAGGGTGAACCACCCCAGAGAGGGGATCCCGTCAAACCTGAGACCCCGCAAAACTTCTTCACAACATCATACCTCTCAGAGGGCCTTTTTCCCGCAAATGGCCCCAGTCTCCCCCCGAGAGATCCTTTCATCCCATCCTCAGAAAAGGCTGCAAAGCCCGGCATGTCGGGGATCCCCGGCAAGAGCAGAGATTGTTAAGAAATATGCTGGGCTGGAAACAAAGATTGCAACTCCTCAGCGGCAGCAACGCTCGCGGGCGACCGGGACATAGGAAGATATAATTTGCGGCTTTGCCGGTCTTGCCGGACGTGTGTTGGATTTGCCCATGCCTTTTGATCGGTTAGGCCACTTAGAGGTTCTGGATGGGCGGTCGGGAGCTCAGCCGCAACCTTCGTCGGGGATCTATCGGCCCCAGGAGTTGCTGCTTTCCGATGGGATCCCAGCTTTTCTGCACCACTGGCCCCAGGGATCCCCTTGTGGAAGGGTGTTGCTTTTGCACGGCAAAGGGGATCACGGCGGCGGGTTTTGCCCTTTGGCCGGCGAGTTGGCTGCTCAAGGGTGGGAGGTTTTGGCGCCTGACATGCGGGGATTTGGTCGCTCCGGCGGGATCCGCTGCTGGATCGACCGCTTCAGCCAATATCAAGCCGATCTGGAGAGGATCACGCAGCAGATTTGGCCGCAGAAAGGGATCCCGCAGATCTGGTGTGGGTATAGCGCGGGGGCCAACTGGGTTACGGAATATGCCCTTGCCCATCCCGGCCAGGTGCAGGGCCTGATTCTCATCTCTCCGGCTTTTCGCATCGACCACTATTTCACCCCTTTGACCCACGCCCTTTTGCAAGTTTTGGACAGGGTTGCTCCCCAGCTGGCCTTAACTGGCCTCTACGAGCCGGCGCGGGTGACTTCCCTACCCGAGCAGCAAGCCGCCTTTGCGGCGGATCCCCACATGTGTGGTGTAACGCGGGCCAGATTCACAGCCGAACTGGTGCGCAGTGGACAGCGCTGCCTCGACCAAGCCCATCGGCTCCGCCTGCCGGTTTTGCTGCTTTACACCTCTGCCGATATCGTCGTCAATCCTGCCGGAGCTGTGGATTTTGCCCGTCGGCTGCCCCAGGGAGAAATCCACGATTTTCCCCAGTCCCGCCACGATCTTTTACACGACTGCCAAGCCGAAGCGGTAAAAGAGACCCTTCGCCGCTGGCTGGCTCGGCATTTTCCCTCTGCCCCGGATGTCGCCCCTCGCCCAACGACCAACTCAGCCCCTACCGACCTCATGGCAAAATAGAAACGCCCTCTTTCCCCCTGCTCTCATGAGCCAAGACCTGATCTACCGTCCCCGTCGGCTGCGGCGCACAGAGGCCTTCCGCCAGATGGTGCAGGAAACCCACCTGCGGGTGCAGGATCTGATCTATCCCCTGTTTGTCATGGAGGGGGAGAACCAGCGGCAGGAAGTGGAGTCGATGCCCGGCTGCTACCGCTACACCCTAGACCTGCTGCTAAAGGAGGTGGAAGAAGCCGCTCAACTGGGGATCCCGGCGGTGGCCCTGTTCCCGGTGGTGCCGGAAGAGAAAAAGGATCCCACCGGGCGGGAGTGCTTCAACCCGGAAGGCTTGATCCAGCGGTCGGTGCGGCGGATTAAACAGGAAATCCCCGAGATTTTGGTGGTAACCGATGTGGCTTTGGATCCTTACAACAGCGACGGCCACGACGGCATTGTGCGGGATGGGGTGATCCTCAACGACGAGACGGTGGAAGTTTTGGTCAAGCAAGCCCTCTCCCAAGCAGAGGCGGGAACGGATATTGTGGCCCCCTCGGACATGATGGACGGTCGTGTCGGTGCCATTCGGGAGGCCCTGGATGACCAAGGCTACACCGATGTGGCGATCCTGGCCTACTCTGCCAAATATGCCTCTGCCTTCTACGGCCCCTTCCGCGATGCCCTGGGATCCGCGCCCAAATCCGGAGACAAGAAAAGCTATCAAATGGATCCCGCCAATGCTCGGGAAGCCATCAAAGAGGTGGAGCTGGACGAGGCCGAGGGGGCGGACATGGTGATGGTGAAGCCGGCCCTGGCCTACCTGGACATCATCTACCGAGTTAAGGAATCGACGGATCTGCCCGTGGCTGCCTACAACGTCAGCGGCGAGTACGCCATGATCAAAGCCGCCGAACAAAAAGGCTGGATCGACGGCAAAAAAGTGATGATGGAATCGCTGCTGGCCATGAAGCGGGCCGGTGCCGATATCATCCTCACCTACTTTGCCAAAGAGGTGGCCCTGCTTCTCAAACAAGCCTAGGCAGAGGCAGCCTACGGCCTGGCAGACGGCTGGGTGGACTGCCCGATCCAGGAAGGGTGGGTGTTCTTCTCGTCGTCCGCCACCCAGGTACTGGGATCCACCAAACGCACCTGAATTTGATTGCGTGGCACCCGATTCAGCCGTTCCTTGATCAGGGCCTCCTGCTGCAAGGGATCCATACCTCGATCCACCCCCTCCTGCAGCCGAGAAATCCGAGTGGACAAGACCTCGATATGCCGCTCCAGAACCTGGAGCCGGTGGTGCTGAGCCAACTGCACCGGCAAGAGGCGATACAAACCACTGAGGGCAGCCGCCGTAAACAAGACATTCACCCCGATGTGACAGGCCATCTCCCAGACTTGAGGCTCGTGGCCAGGTTCTTGCCGTCCGCGCCGGCGGGAGCGCTGGACAGGGATCGTCCGCCGACCGGAAATTGGGAGAGAGGAGGGAAACCCTGCCCGAACCAGGGATCCCTGCCCTTGGGAGCGATGCACTCGTGGAGCAACAGAGATGTCCAGCCGCGGCCCAGCAACCTGCTCTGCACGCATAGACACGTGGCGAGCCGGGGTACGGGAAGAAGACTTGGGTGTCACGGGTGAAGGGAAGAAAATAGGGGGACGATGAACCACCTCTGCTGCCAAGAAGCGCAGCTAGGGCCTATTGAAGCCGATTTTTCCAGGTGTGTCAGGCTTTGCCGCAAAACATTTTTATTCTTGGGCTTTCTTGGGCTCTGCCACTTCGCCAAGCTCAGCAAACGGATGGCGGGATCCCAGGCAATGGCCAACGCGGGGCAGGAAACGCGCTAGGCTAGAGGTTCGAGTAGCGGAAAGGCTCTGCACCGTTCAAAGGACAAGGGCGGCACAGGGCTTGTGCAGATGCAAGTCGGATCCACATCATGCGCATTGTCATCACGGGTGGAAGTGGTTTTATCGGGCGTCGCTTGGTGGCCCGTCTGCTGGAGCAAGGGGATCAGGTTTTGGTCTTGACCCGCCGCCTGGAGCAGGCCCGCCGCATTTTGGGGGAATCCCCCAACCTCAAGCTGCTGCCCTACGATCCCTACCAACCGCAAGCCTGGGCAGCCGCCCTGGAAGGGTACGAGGGGATTGTCAACTTGGCCGGAGAGCCTTTGGCTTCTTCTCGCTGGACAGAGACCAAGAAAAAAGAAATCCGTCGTAGCCGTGTGGAAACCACCCAGGCCCTTGTCCAAGCCCTCGCCTCCCTCAACCAAAAGCCCCAGGTGATGATCAGCAGCTCGGCGGTGGGTTACTACGGATCCCATCCGGCAGGAGAACCCTTAACAGAGACGGATCCCCCAGCCCAAGATTTTCTGGCAGGAGTCTGTCAGGCCTGGGAAGCTGCCGCCCGGCCGGTTGAGGAATTGGGGATCCGTTTGGCCATCCTGCGCACGGGGATTGTGTTGGGTCCGGATGGAGGAGCGCTGGGGCAGATGCTGGCCCCCTTTCAGTTCTTTATCGGCGGAACGATCGGCTCCGGCAAACAATGGCTGTCTTGGATCCACCGCGAGGATTGGGTGAGCTTGGTCTGCTTCCTGCTGGAGCAGGGATCCGGAGTGTTCAACGCCACCGCTCCCAACCCGGTGCAGATGGAAGAGTTTTGCCGAACCTTAGGCCAGGTCTTGGGTCGCCCCTCTTGGTTGCCTGTGCCGGAGCTGGCGTTGGAACTGCTGTTGGGCGAGGCAGCTCAAGTGGTTTTGACGGGGCAGAAAGTGATCCCGCAAGCGGCTTTGCAGATGGGCTTTACCTTCCAGTACCCACAACTGAAAGAGGCATTACGACAGATCCTCCTCCCCCGCTGACTTCTCTCTACGCCAATTATTCTTCCGTGAAATCGGCTTCCACCACCCCTGAAGCAGAGCTGGGATCAGGGCTGGCAGCCGCAGTGGGTGCCGGAGCCGGTCGCGATGCCTGGGGCACTTGCACAATTTGGGGAGTAAAGATGAATAGGTTGTACACCGTGTTGCGGCGGATGTTGTCCATCATCTCCAGGAACAGCTCGTAGCCCTCGTTCTTGTACTCGATCAGGGGATCCTTCTGACCGTAGCCTCGCAGGCCCACAGCTTCCCGCAGCGCCTCCATCTGCTGCAGGTGTTCCCGCCAGAGGGTGTCCACCTGTTGCAACAGGAAAAAGCGCTCTGCCTTGCGCATCAAACCGGGCTCAAAGGTATCCAGAAAAGCCTCTTTGGCCTCATAGGCCAGTTCTGCCTGCTTGATCAGGTAGTCCAAGATCTGCTCGTAGGAGAGATCCCGCAGGTCTTCAACCTTGAGGTTTTGCTTCAGGAGCGGCACAAACTCCTGCATCTTGGCGGTCAGCTTGTCAATTTCCCACTCTTCCGGGGGCAGCTCTGGGTTGACATGCGCTCGCACGATCTCGCCAACGGTTTTGCGCACATAGTCAAGGATCTTGGTCTTGAGGTTTTCCCCCTCCAAGATGCGCCGCCGCTCTGAGTAGATGGCCCGCCGCTGGTTGTTCATCACCTCGTCATACTCGAACACCTGCTTGCGCATGTCGAAGTAGTATACTTCCACTTTTCTCTGCGCATTCTCCAGGCTGCTGCTGAGCAGCGGGTGCTCGATGGGCATATCCTCCTCCACCCGGAACATGTCCATGAGCTTGGCTACCCGCTCGCCACCGAAAATCTTGAGCAGGTTGTCTTCCAAGCTGAGGAAAAACCGCGAGGAGCCGGGATCCCCTTGTCGCCCGGCGCGGCCCCGCAGCTGGTTGTCGATACGGCGGGATTCATGGCGCTCCGTACCGATCACATGCAGGCCCCCCAGCCTCACCACCTCTTCGTGCTCGGCCTCAGTAATTTTTTCGTACTCGGCTTTGATGCTGTTGTAAACCTCCCGCAGTTGCAAAATTAGCGGATCCTGCACCGGCGCTTTCTCGGAAGCTACTGCGATGAGATCCTCCACCACCAGCTCCGGCAGACGGTTCAGCCCATACTTGGTCACGGCTGCTGCCACCACTTCGTCTAAAGCTTGGCTGGTGCGGGCCGACAGCTCACAGGGGTAAAAATTGGGGGAGACCACCGTCCAGGATTTTTTCGGCTTGGGTGCTGTCCCACCAAATCCCTGGCCACCCCCCCGTCCCACCATCTGAACGGATCCCAAGGGGTTGTCGGCGTCCAATTGAGCCAGCTTGGGCATCAGCCGTTCCCGCAGCTTGAGGCGGGCCATGTACTCCGCATTGCCTCCCAAGATGATGTCCGTGCCTCGACCGGCCATGTTGGTAGCAATGGTTACAGCGCCTTTTCGCCCCGCCTGGGCAATGATCTCCGCCTCCCGCTCCACGTTTTCTGGCTTGGCGTTGAGGAGGTTGTGGGGGATCCCCATTTCCTTGAGCATGGCCGAGAGGCGTTCGGATTTTTCCACGCTGGTGGTGCCCACAAGGACGGGGCGCCCCTGGGCGTGCATGTGGGCAATTTCCTCGGCAACCGCTTGCCACTTGCCCCTTTCGGTCTTGTACACCAAGTCGGGGGCATCTTTGCGGCGGATGGGTCGGTTGGTGGGGATCACCGTAACTTCCAGGTTGTAGGTTTTGCCGAACTCGGCCTCCTCAGTGCGAGCCGTGCCCGTCATGCCGGAAAGCTTGGGATAGAGCAGAAAAAGGTTTTGGTAGGTGATGGTGGCCAGGGTTTGGCTCTC
>NZ_JANSHW010000381.1:0-1355 GCF_047461815.1 Synechococcus sp. R6-10 | reverse complement strand
GTCTTGGGTTAGCCCAGAAGACTTGCCCCCCCAGGTGATTGTGCTGCTTTACCAAGCCAATGGGCAGGAGGGAATCTGCACGCGCCAGGTTGGGGGTCAAGATATCGTCATTGCTTTCGAGAGCTCGTTTGCGGCAAGAAAATATGCGCAGCGGTTGGCTCAACAGGGACTGCCCAAGCCCGTGGCAGAACGCTTTGACACGCAGGAGATCGTCGATTTTTGCCGCAGCGGAGGGTATGGGTTGATGGTGGTTCCGGCCAGCGAAACGCTGGAGCCCCTACAAGAAAGCACGGAAGCTGCCCGTGATTGGCAGGGCAGGTCTTGATGCCGTTTGGCCTCGATCCACTTGCGTTAAGGGTGCCCTCGATGATTAGTGTGGAACCGATCTCTGTGGACGAGTTTCGCCAGCTCATGGCCGCCGATCTGGACGCTTGCTGCGAGGCCTTTGATTTGCGGGCGGAGTACCTGCGTCTGCAGCAACAGCGGCTACGCTCCTGGGGCATGCTGGCCTTTGGTTTGATAGCAATAGCCTTGGTCATCTTCTTGGGGATGCGGGATCCCGGCTCTTGGGTGTCCTATACCGCGGCTGCCGGGATCCTACTGCTGCTCCTGTTGGGGATCCTGAGAGTCAGCCTGCGCTTGGGAAAAAGCCTGCATCGCATCCGGCAGCGTTGGCAGGAAGCCCATCTGCTCAACAGCACCCCCGAGGTGATGAAGTTTGCCACCGATCTGGCCCGCAAGGTAAAAGACTACAACCACTGGGTCAACGAGCTCCAACAATCCCTGCAGGGGGGGCAGCATTGGCGGGATTTTCGGCAACTCAGTGAGGCTGAGCAAAAGTACATCCAGTCGCTGTTTTTACAAGTGCGGGCCCAACTGGTGATGGCCCTACAGGTGTGCCGAGCTTTAGTCGAGGATCCACAAGCCTCTGTGGCTCAGTATCTCAACCAAATGGTTGCCCGGGATCAGCAACTGCTGGAGCAGTTTACCGCCAAAAACCTGACCGCCAACCGCTACGTGACCTTGGCTCGCCAGCTATCTGTGCTGGAGGAAGATTTGCAAGCCCAGCTCAGAGCCTTGGGATCCCGATGATACCCTGTTAGAGGTGTCCAGCAGCGTATTCATGGGCAGTAGAGGCACTCGAAAATTGTACGGCCTGTTGCTTGCCGGCGGGCTGGGCTTGCTGGGATGCGGGGATCCGAATGTACCCCTGACCCAACCCCCTCCCGATGCTTTTCGGGTCAGCACCCCACGGCCACCGCGCCTGGATCTCTATCCCACCCCACCACCCACGCCAACTCCTACGCCGACACCACCCCCCAGCTTGCTGGAGATCACGGCCCGTTGGTTGGGGA
>NZ_JANSHW010000380.1:0-1173 GCF_047461815.1 Synechococcus sp. R6-10 | reverse complement strand
TAGTTCACCCGCGCCGTTAGCACTGCCAGCGGGTTCAGGTCGAAGCCGACCACATTCTGCAGGATGGCGTTCAGGAGGTCTCGTTCGTTGATGGGAAGGGCGCGTCCCAGTTCGCGCAGACGGGCAACGAGTAGCACAAGAAAAGTGCCTGAGCCACATGCGGGGTCGAGGAACCGGGTTTCCAATATACGCTGACGCAACTCGCTTTCTGTTTCGGGGGTTGGCTCTGTGAACAGTTCGGGCACTGTACGCTGAAGCATATGCATGGCGAGCCAATCGGGAGTGTAGTATTCCCCCAAGTTGTGCCGAATCTCACGGGGCAGCAGGTAGTGATAGAGTTGCTTGAACAGGTCGCGCGTCTCTTCGGGCACGAGGGCGAGCGTGGTCGGGTCATATTCGTCCAATCGCTGCAGGATGCCGCGCAGCGCACGCTCGATGTGATTGTTCCATGCATACAGATACCATGCGAAAAAGTCGCCTTCCAGCAGGTTCACGATGCCGAGTTGTCGGAAGACCCCGCCCGATTCGAGGTCGTCCAGGCGTTGCTGGAGAGTGTTGGAATCGCCCAGCCACGAGCCAAGCGGTGACGCGCCGACTCCGGGTGCCAACAGGCGGGACACGGCGAGGTAGCCGAGCAGTTTCGCCAGCAGCGCGAAATGGGTGTGCATTACGAAAAAGAGCCGTTCCGCCTCGTCCGCGCTTCTGATGTCGATGCCCGCCTTGCGCGCCCACTTCTGCAACGGTTGCAGCTTGCGCCCTCCGAACGCCTCGCTGTAATCGATGGACTGGCTGAAAAAGGTCTGCCACTGGCGGAAGAGGTTGTCCACCATCGGCTTCGCGGGATGGTTCTGCGCATTCCGCCGGAGCGCGGCGTTGAGACCGTCGAAAAGAGCGCGCAGAATCCGCTGCGTGCGCGGCTGCTCGATGCCAAAGTCGCGCGTAAGGTTTTCGGCGGTGAGCGCAATTCCCGACGCTGTGCTGGAAAGCCAAGTCAGCAAGCGTTCCAGCGTTGCTTGGGTTGCGGGTACTGGGCGTTCTACAGCGAAGTTCCCGTCTCGGTAGCGCACGAAGACAAGAAAGCAGCCGTCAAAGACGACCCCAGCGATGCGGGCAAGGTCTTGGCGTTCATCGCGAGCGAGTTTACGGAGGTACTCTTTGAGTTGTTCTACGGCT
>NZ_JANSHW010000379.1:0-3302 GCF_047461815.1 Synechococcus sp. R6-10 | reverse complement strand
AGACAAAAGCAGGCCCAGACTGGACTTGCACCGCTGGATCCCCGCTCACCCAGGTTCCAGGCTTTTCCGCCCGCACCCCATTTAGAAAGACTTCTCCTGCCAAAATGGAGCGTTGCGCTTGCTGGCGTGAGGAAAAATATCCGCGCTCCACCAACCAGCTATCCAGACGCACCCGCTTGGCCATCTCGCCGGTGCCTCACCTTGCATAGATCTTCCCGCCCATTAGAATAGGCGAGCGGGATCCCAACTGACCAGAATTGAGGGATCGCCAACAGCAGATTAGCCGAACCGTCCGCTCACGTACTCTTCCGTTTCCCGATGGGCGGGAGAGTTAAAGATTTTCTCAGTGCGGTTAAACTCCACCAGCCGTCCGTAGCGAAACCCCTCTTCGTCGACTTCAGTGTTGAAGAAGGCGGTAAAGTCGGAGACCCGCGCTGCCTGCTGCATGTTGTGGGTAACGATAATGATCGTGTAGCGACGGCCCAGTTCCTTGAGCAACTCCTCAATGCGCAACGTGGAGATTGGATCCAACGAGGCACAGGGCTCGTCCATCAGGATCACCTCTGGTTGGATGGCCAAGGTGCGGGCAATGCAGAGGCGCTGCTGCTGTCCCCCCGAAAGGGAGAGGCCGCTCGTCTTCAACTTGTCTTTCACCTCGTCCCAGAGGACGGCCTGACGCAATGCGCGCTCTACCAGCTCATCCAAGTCTCCTTGGTAGCCGTTGATCCGTGGCCCAAAGGCAATGTTGTCGTAGATGGACTTCGGGAAGGGGTTGGGCTTTTGGAACACCAGGCCAACTCGCCGCCGCACTTCAGCAGGATCTACATCGGGATCGTAGATGTTTTTCCCGTGAAAAATTACGGATCCCTCTACTCTCGCCCCCGGGATCAGATCGTTCATGCGGTTAAAGCAGCGCAGCAAAGTACTCTTGCCGCAGCCGGAAGGGCCAATAAAAGCAGTGATGTGATTCTTGGGAATCTTCAGAGAAACCTGCTTCACCGCCAAATGAGAGCCGTAGTAAACACTGACTGCTTGCGTTTCCAGCTCAACAGTTAACTTGGCAGACTTCTTAGAGGAATCAGGAGTGCCGGGAAATGGAGGGCGCATAGGAATACCAGAGGTAGACGTTGCTTCAGAACCCAAACTCAAAATCGAAGAATAGTGAGGCAAAAATCTCAGAAGAACCAGATCAGATAGTAATGGTTTCCTGACGACGACTCAGCAGCAGCCGGAAACTGATCGTGGTGATCAAAACCAGAATCACCAAAGCCAAGGCTCCTCCCCAAGCAATTTTCTGCTGGTTCTCGAAGGGAACAATGGCAAAGTTGTAGATCAGCACCGCCAACGAGGCTACTGGCTTCAGCAGACCATCAGGCCATAGAAAGCTGAACAGAGCAGTAAAAATTAGAGGTGCAGTCTCCCCAGCTGCTCGGGCAATGGCCAAGGTCACTCCCGTCAGAACGACCGGCAAAGCAGCTGGCAAAACGACCCGAAACACAGTCTGCACCCGCGAAGCTCCCAAGGCGTAGGCGGCAGCCCGAGTGTCCGCCGGCACCAAGCGCAGAGCCTCCTCGCAGGAGAGGATGATGATCGGCAAAGTCAATACCGATAGAGCTACTCCGCCAGAAAGGGCAGAAAAGGTCTTGGTGGAAAGCACCAGCACCCCATAGGCGAACACGCCAGCGATGATGGAAGGAACCCCCGTCAGCACTTTGATAATGAAACGCAGAGATGATGCTGTAGAACTGTTCTGGCCGAACTCCGAGAGATAGATCGCAGCAAATAGACCAATAGGGAAAGTGATTGTAATGGCAATCGATACCACAATGATCGTTCCCAGCACAGCGTTGCCAAAGCCGCCTACCTGATCGCCAGGAGGAGGAGGAAGCTGGGTTAAGGTCTGCCAATTGAAGCGCTCAATGCCATTGACGAAAACATAGTAAAGGATGGAAGCGAGCACAACAATCGCAAAAATGCTGGAAGCAAAGATCAGGCCTGTCATCACCCAGTCCAGCACGACGCGCTTGGATCTAACTTTGCGTTTGAACAAATTGGCCTGTGCTGCCACTTGTGTCGCCATGTTCCTCTACTCCCGAGAAGCCGTCAAAGCAAACTTGACGCGCCGAACCAATAGCTCAGCGATGATGTTGACCACCAGCGTAATGACCAGCAAGATCAAAGCCGCATACATCAGAGCCGAGATCTGCTCGTCGGCTGCTTCCGCAAACTCGCTGGCCAGCAATGCAGGGATGTTGCTGGCAGGGGCCAAAAGCGAGACTCTAATCCCCCGCGCATTGCCAATCAGCATTGCCACCGCCATGGTCTCGCCCAGGGCGCGTCCCAAACCCAGCACCACAGCCCCCAACATACCCCCAATCGCAGCCGGTAGTACCACTCCAAAAATGGCTTCCCATCGCGTAGCCCCCATCGCATAGGCAGCCGCGCGCAGCTCAGGAGGAACAGCCACCAAAACCTCTCTGGCGATGGCCGTGATGATGGGGATGATCATGATCCCCAAGACAACCCCTGCCGTCAGCATCCCCGGCCCAATCGGTGGTGTGCTGAAAATGGGAAGCCAATTGAAGTTCTCGTACAGGAACATCTGAACGGGGCGGAAGAAGGGGATGAAGACAAACAATCCCCAAATGCCGAACACCACACTGGGAATAGCCGCCAACAGCTCAACCACAATGATCAGAGCCAGACGCAAGGACTTCGGAAGAAAATCCTCGCTCAGAAAAATAGAGATGCCAAAGCTAAAAGGAACCCCCACAATCAGAGCGATGAGAGAAGTCACTAGCGTGCCGTAGATCTGTGGCCAGGCCCCATAGATATCCTCGACCGGATCCCAGGTGGTGTTCCAGAAAAAGCTTAGTCCAAACCTGTCTATAGCAGGTAAAGACTGAATGCCGATCGCCAGAGCAATCCAGAGCAGCAGGAAGGCCGAGAAAAACACGGCAATCCGCGTAGCCCAGATAAAAACCTGGTCGCGCCGGCGCTGGAAAACCGGCCGAGGCCGAAACATAGAACTGCTGTCAGAAAAAAAGGTATTCATCCGCCTGAAGCCAGAAGTGGTTGGTAAGAGTTTTTACGGGGTAATGCCTTCCAGCGCAGCCAGAGCTTTTTGCCGCGTTTCTTCCGGCAGAGGGACATATCCCAACTGCTCAGCGAAAGCCTGCCCCTCAGTAAGGCCGTAGCGGAGAAACTCTTTAACGGCCTTGGAAGTCTCGGCTTTGGGGTAAACCTTGTAGGCAAGGATCCAGGTGTAGCCCACAATAGGGTAAGAGTCTTCCCCAATAGGA
>NZ_JANSHW010000378.1:0-6676 GCF_047461815.1 Synechococcus sp. R6-10 | reverse complement strand
GGGGCAGTCCCAGTCAGCGGCGGGTGTTGTTGCAGCTCAAGGGAATCATCGACTGGTTTGCCCAGCCCACTGCCCCCACTCGCTTGGCTGCTGCTGTGGATTGCTTGGCGGATTGGGCGGGGATCCCACGTGCTGAACTGGGACCGATGTTGAGCTGGATCCGCGCCTCTCTGCCGGAGCGGCTGCTATTTCCCAACTTTGGTGAGGCTCCCGCTCTGCCCGATGGCCCGCCTTGGCAGAACTTGGGCAGGCTGCTGCGCACCCTTGCCGGTTGGCTCCGGGCCGGGCGATCCCCTTGGCCGGAGGTGCTGAATGTGATCGTTCAAAGCCTCTACCGCAAGCCGGAAGAGCTGTTTGTGGGTCGCTATGTAATCGATCAGCTGGAGCAGGTGCTGGGATCCCTGCCCGAAACCGATTGGCAGGAGATCGCCCAAGAATTTCAAGTGATTCTGGATCACCGCCTCAACAACTTGCCTTCGGAGATCTTCGCCTTCGACCCCGAGCCGGGCAGCATCACTGTCACGACTCTGCATCGCGCCAAGGGGCTGGAATGGGATCAGGTCTTCATCCCCCAAGTGTCGGCCTACGAGTTTCCCACCCAGTACGGGGAGCGAACCCTGGGGCTGAAGTTTTTGGATGAAGTGGATATGCAGGCAGAGGCCCTGGCTCAGTTGCGACAGCTCAGCCCCAAAGGCGGCTGGGAGCTGCAGGCCGACTCGGCCACCAAGCAAGCCTTTTTGGACTTGGCAGCGGAGCGGCTGCGGCTGCTGTATGTGGGCATCACCCGCAGCAAACGACGGCTCACCCTCTCGGTATCCAGCCAATCTCGCTTTGGCACAGAGCAGAGTTCATCTTTGGTGTTTCGGGTGTTAAGTCGCAGTTTTAGGGCCGGTTGACCGGGTGAGTCTCTCGTTCTTCATGGATTGGCAACCTGCTAGCATGGCTAAGCCCGATAGCGCTTGCGCGCCGCCTTGCGGCAATGGGGCAGTCTTTCAGAAGCTATGGATATTCTGCAATGCAACCTCGGCGTATTGCCCGCGAACTGGCCCTGCTGGGGGTCAATCAACTGCCAGCCACGGCGGCCAAACTGAGCGAAAAACAACTGGAGGACTTGCTGCTGGCAGCCATCCGCGCCCTGAGTGAAGAGACCCATGAAACCCTCTCCACAGCGGCGGCGGAAATCCAGCGCAGCGACCGTTTGTTGCACGAGAGCGATCCTCTATTGTTGGCCGATTCGGATCCCAAGGAAGAGGGTGGATCCCGCTCCGTCACCCTCCGCCTTCAGCAGGCCCAACGACACCTGCAGCGCCTGGAAATCACTCTGAAGGAGGCGGACGTTCCTGACCCCAATGCCTTACGGGGGGAATTGCTGGAGCTAATCCAGCAGGTGCAAGTGGCCCTCGGCAACGCCGGCCAAGCCTTAGAACACCTGGAACAGCGGCTGCACAGCGTCCGCCACATCTTGGATGAGGTTGTCCAGTTGTCCCAAAGAGCAGTCAACCGGGTGGGCGTTGCCCTGTCCATGCCGGAACTGTTGTACATTGCCCAATCCCAAGAAGTGCGCGCCTACGCTTTGCAACTGTTAACTGCCCTGCGAACCCACAAGGAGGCGATTGATGCTCGTTTGCAAAAGGCTTTGGTGGGTTGGCAATTGCAGCGGGTTGGTCGGATCGAACGAGATATCCTGCGCCTGGCGGTGGTGGAGATGGAAATACTGGCCAGCAGCCCCGTGAAGGTTGCCATCAACGAAGCTGTAGAATTGGCCAAAAAATACGGGGATCCTGAGGCCGCCGCTTTCGTCAACGGAGTGCTGCGACGGGTAGTGGACAGCCAGATGGAGACCCACCGGGGTCGGGATCCCTCCCTCCCTGGTTCTGGTTCCGGGGGCTGAGCAGATCACTGGGGATCTTCCTTGCCAGGATAAAAGTCGGGATCCATCACCTGCTCAAATGTGTAGGGACACTGGGCAGGCAGATCTGCTTCAGACAATGGTGTTTCTCTCACCACCAACAGGATCCCGTCCTGGTGAGCCTCTTGCAGGGCTGCCGAAAGATCGGGCTTGAGGCTGGGACTGTCTTTGAGCAATCGCTGGATCTGGCGGCGTTGTTCAGTAATCGTTGCCCGCCAACTTTTGCCTCGCAGGTGGGGTTGCAATTGCCACTTCAGCAAATGCCCTACCAGGATCCCCAGCCGGTGCAGCAATTCCCGGCGTTCTTGCCTGCCCAAAGCCTCGATTTCCTCCACCAAGTTGGCGATATCCAGTTGATCCCACTGCCCCGATTTCAGCAGTGCGGCTTGCTTTTGCGTCCAGGCATAGAAGTCGTACTCGTAAAGTTGCATGCTTCATTGCCTAACTGGGCACTGGCCAAGGAGATCTTACTGACCCCGAACTACCCCTTTTTACCTTGAGCTCATTGATTTCCCGGACTAGGCCAAGCCCGGGAATGCTTGCGGAAAGCGGGTTTTGCCGGTTGGTTGGGGAAAGCGGGCGATGAGACTCGAACTCACGACATCCAGCTTGGGAAGCTAGCGTTCTACCACTGAACTACGCCCGCGTAAATCAATCTCAAGTTTAGCAAGCTGAAACCCTTGCTGAATCTAACCTATCACGTTCCCGACCCCTTGTAGTAGGTGGGGAGTTGGGGGGGGGCATATTTTGCCCGCAATTTGACCAGCAGGGAATGACGTCGAGAGACAAAGCTATCGTGCATGCTGGGGCAGGGCGAGAGTGGGTTAATCATCTTTCACGTGGGATCCCTGGTACAACTGAGGCAGTATTCTGTCTGCGGCCTATGTCCAGCATCCTCCTGCTCTCCGGTAGTCCCAGCACTCCTTCTCGCTCAGAAGCCGTTTTACATCACGCTGCCGGGATCCTGTCCGATCTGGGGTTGACCACTCAGTTTGTTTCGGTGCGGGATTTGCCCCCAGAGGATCTGGCACTGGCCAAGTTCGATAGCCCTCAACTCAAGGCAATTCAGCAAAAGGTGGCCCAAGCTACCGGGATCGTCATCTCTGCTCCCGTTTACAAAGCCTCCTATCCAGGTGTGTTGAAGGCACTGCTGGATTTGCTGGATCAAGACGCCTTTACCGGTAAAGTGATTCTCCCCATTGCCACCGGGGGAACCCTGGCCCATCTGCTGTCCATCGACTTTGCGATGAAACCTGTGCTGGCGGTGATGGGGGCAACCCACATCCTGAGAGGGGTTTATATCCTGAGTTCTCAAATTCAGTTGGACGCTGCCGGAACACTACAGCTAGAGGCCGACATCGAGGAACGTCTGCGAGCAGGGCTGCAGGCACTTGCGCAGGCGGTGAAATAGAAGAAATTAGAATTTTGCGGAGACTGGCCGAATACGGGATTGGTGCCCTGGGCCCGGAACCGGTTGCGGCAATCTATTCCGAAAAGTGCATAGGTGATTGCCCAGTCAGGCCCGAGAAGCCGCGGAAGAGCCGACGGCAAGGGATCCCTTTTGCGGGTATGGCCGGATTAAATTTCTATAAATCCCCCAAAAAACCTGCAAAACCGTAAGTTATGATACAGACATAGGATAAATCGTTCATCTCTGCAGTTGGCTCACCAGTGGCCTGGAGCTGTGCAGAGACGGAAGTAGGGGTCTTCCCGAAGGAACGCGCCTCAACTGAATCGCGCCACTCTTTCCGTGGCGTAGGGCCCAACGACAACAAACTCAACCCTTCGTTGATGGAGGCGATATATGAAACTCTCTTTCCGTGGCAACACCTTTGACTACGTTCCTGCGCATACTCAGCTCAGTGATGAGGAGTTGCAAGCTCAGTATCGCGGTCAAACCTTCTGTGTGCACCACACCAGCAAGAAAGCGATGCCTCACCCTCATCAGCCCCTGACCTACCGGGGCGTAAGCTACTGAGGTGAATACTGTTTGCCCTTGTAGGTGAGGTGGGGATCCTCTGGAAATCTCCATAAGGGCTGGATAAAGACCGGGCGGCCCCGTTTGGGGTCGCCTTTTGGGGCAAAACAACTGGAGCAAAACAACACCTCCAGAAGAGATGGCTTAGCCCAGCCAGTTCAGATTCTCAAGCAAGATCGATATCCATCGATATCTTCTCGATATCTTCGTCCGCCAGCTTCTCTCCCCGTCTAGTGACCTGAAGGATTGCGTCGAGGCTGCCTGGGGACAGGTTCTATGTCTTCTGGAGTGGGTTTGCTGGAAGGGTGAGGTGGACCTTGCCAAGGTTGACCTCAAAGGGAGGAGCCAAATCGGTCGCAAGTGCTGGGGGACAGTCAGCAACAGCTGGGCTGTCGGGGGGCCTCAGTGCCCTGAATGCCGGTACCGGGTGCATCGGGACCCAGCCTCAGCCTTGGGAACTGTGCTGGGTGGATTAGAGGTTGTTTTGCGAGCTGGCAGTAGCCAGGGAGGCTGGGGAAGGGAAGCCACCTGTCCAGTCGTTTTGTCGGGGGTTGTAGACCCAGGCAAGTGGCGTGGGGCAGGAATGCCCAGCCGCGAGGTAAGGACTCCGTCCTGCTGACGGGAAGGGAAGCCTGTGCTCTGTCCGCAGGACGAGCGCCGGGAGGATGCCACAGAAGATGGGTGGGTCTGCACCTGCCAACTTGATTCTGAAATGGGAGCGATGCCGAGACAGGGTGCGCTAAGATGCGATTCCAAGCGATAATGGCCTTAGCAACTTGCCCTACAGGGATCCGCTGCGATGGAAGCGTTTTTCGAGTTTCTCTGGTCGGCTTCGGCCATCTTGCTGGTGATCTTGGTGCTGCTGCACAGCCCTAAGGGGGATGGGTTGGCGGGCATTGGCGGGCAGGCCCAGCTGTTCTCCAGCTCCAAGAGTGCTGAGCAAAACCTCAACCGCATCACCTGGACGGTAGCGACCCTTTTCCTCTCCATCAGCGTGGTGTTGGGAGCAGGCTGGCTCTCGGCAGCCACAGGGCCATAGGGATCCCTTTCCGTGTTGGCCATTTACCTGCATGGATTCGGCTCTGGGCCGCAGTCGGCCAAGGCAACTTTCTTTCGGCAGCGGCTGCAGCAGGTGGGGATCCCTGTTCAGGTGCCTGATCTGAACCAGGACAATTTTGCCCAGCTCACCTTGACCCGCCAGATCCAGCAGGTTTCCAGCCAGCTTGCCGAGATGAACTACCCCCCTGTCACCCTCATCGGCTCTAGCTTGGGGGGCCTGGTGGCTGCTTGGGTTGCCGAACGACAACCTTGCGTGCAGCGCTTGGTGCTCTTGGCGCCGGCTTTTGGCTTTTTAGGCCATTGGCTGCCGCGGCTGGGGGCAGAGGCGGTGGAGACTTGGCAGCGAACCGGACAACTCATGGTGTTTCACTACGGAGAAGGCCGCCCTCTCCCTTTGGAGTACGGCTTTGTCGCCGATGCCCAGCGCTACCCGGATGGGGCGTTGCGACGGCCTGTGCCCACCCTAATTGTGCACGGGATCCAAGACGACACCATCCCCATTCAAGCCAGTCGAGACTATGTGGCCCGTCGCCCCTGGGCCCAACTGGTGGCGGTGGAGAGTGACCACGCCCTGACGGATGTGTTGGATCCCATTTGGCAGATCACCAGCCGCTTCTGCGGGTGGGGGATGGAGACGGGTCAGTAGGGTTGTTAAAGGGGATCCCTGTCCCGTGCTTGCCCATTCGCGAAAGCGTCGCGTAGCGATAATGTCTATGCAATCCAAAGTGCTGTGCCTACAACAGGGGAAGGCTGACGTGACTGCCGGCTTGCTCTTCGATATGGACGGGGTGATTGTGGATTCGGAACCAATCCATGCCCGCGCCGGGGCCATTGCCCTGCAACGCTGCCACCTATCCCTGGATTTGGCCCCCATCTCCCTGCAGTTCAAGGGGCGCACCGACCGCGACATGTTCGAGTACCTTGTCCAACACCAGACGGACACCCCGCCTGCGGAACAGCCCCTGCTGGTGCAGCGCCTGATCGAGGAAAAGGCCAAGGCTTTTGGCGAGCTGCTGGCAGAGGTACCCCTGGTGCCGGGGGTGCTGGAGTTTTTGGCGGCCAGCCGCCAGCGCTTTTCTGCCCTGGCCGTCACCACTTCGGCCATCCGCCGGGATCAAGCGCAGATTTTCCAGCGCTTCGACCTGCACCGCTGGTTTGACGCGGTGATTACCGCCGAAGACATTCAGCGGGCCAAGCCCGACCCAGAGCCTTACCTGAAAACGGCTGCCGCTGTGGGGTTGGATCCGGCGTTGTGTTGGGTGATTGAAGATTCTACCCATGGGATCCGCGCCGCTAAGGGGGCTGGCTGTTTTGCGGTGGGCCTCACCACGGCTTTCACCGCCGAGGAACTGCGCCACGCCGGGGCAGATGTGGTGGTGGACAGCTTTGCGGAGTTGGCCACACTCCTGTTCGCGAGAGCGTCGCGTAGCGATAACCTGCCTGTGTAGGGAGCCCAGCCCATTCGCGAGAGCGTCGCGTAGCGATATGCCAGCACCCACTTTTTTGCGGCAGGCCCTGGATCGCTATCCGTTTGCTTCGCGGCGACGGGTGGTGATGGGCAGACAGGGATCCGTGGCCACCAGCCAACCTTTGGCGGCAATGGCGGGCATGGAGATGTTCTGGGCGGGCGGCAATGCTGTGGATGCAGCCGTGGCAATGGCGGTGGCTTTGACGGTGGTGGAGCCAACCTCCAATGGCATTGGCGGCGATGCCTTTGCTCTGGTGTGGGA
>NZ_JANSHW010000377.1:0-6360 GCF_047461815.1 Synechococcus sp. R6-10 | reverse complement strand
CACTACCACCAGGTCGATCCCCGAGATCACCTCTGGCTTCAGGGAGGAGGCCCCCACCAGTTGAGGGAAGACCTTCACCGGACGCAAGTTGGCAAACAGCCCCAGCCCCGCCCTCAAACCCAACAAGGCCCGTTCTGGGCGTTTCTCAGGAGGCAGAGCGTCGTACTTGAAGTCGCCGACAGCAGCCAGATAAACGGCATCGCTCTCTTGAGCCATTTTCAGGGTTTCTGCCGGCAAGGGATCCCCGGTCTGGTCGTAGGCGGCCCCGCCGATCAGGCCCTCTTGCCACTGAAGAGCAAATCCCATCTGCCGAGCAACTGCATCCAAAACGGCCCGTCCCACCCGCATGATTTCGGGGCCGATGCCATCTCCGGCAAGGGCTGTGATCCGATAGGTTCGAGCAGTTGAAGAAGAAGTGCTCATGAGCGGTCAAGCTGAAGATGAGGGCGTAGAGATACTACCATTTCGGCGGACTTGCCCATCCCTTGGCACACAGGTTTGCAGACAACTCCTCTAAAAAGCTCTCCAAATAACAAAGTGCAGCCTGGCCACCGACCTGCTGCACTCTGATGGTGATGATGACGATCAACCCATCAAGCGGGAGTCCCAGATGTTCTTTTAGAACAAGCCCAAGGTGACCCACTTATCCAAGGGCAAGGTGGCACCTATGCCCAGGTAGAGGGTGACCAAGGTGCCGATCAGGAACACCGTTGTCGCCACTGGGCGGCGCAAGGGGTTTTGGAACTTGTTGACGTTTTCGATGAAGGGCACAAACAAGAGACCCACAGGAATGGCAGACATCAGAGCAATTCCCAACAGCTTGTTGGGAGCAATCCGCAGGATGTGGAAGGCGGGGTAGAGATACCATTCCGGCAGAATTTCCAGAGGCGTAGCAAAGGGATCCGCCGGCTCCCCTACACCTGCCGGATCCATGACTGACAGGCCAACGATCACTCCAATAGTGCCCAGGATCACCACCGGAAACATAAAGAGCAAATCGTTGGGCCAAGCGGGCTCACCATAGGTCATGTGGCCCATGTTTTTCTTCAGCTTGGCTACAACTTTGGGGTTGTCTAGATCAACCTTGCGGGTAATGGCCTCGGTCGCTATCACCTGTTTTGAGACGGCCATGGGAGTTCTCCTTATCTAGGGACAAAAGTTCTGAAAAAGTGGCAGGTAAAGATCCCAGTTACCAGGAAAGTCAAAGGCGTCTGGGAGTCAAACCTTGCTCACAAAGGCCCAGAAATGCCTTGGCGGCGGATCATCAAAAAGTGCATGGTCATAAAGACTGCGGTCAGCCAGGGTAGCACGAAAGTGTGCAAGCTGTAGAAGCGAGTCAGGGTAGCTTGACCAACCGCTTCGCCACCCCGGATCAGTTGCACCAACAAGTCGCCCACCACCGGAATGGCACTGGGCACACCTGAGACGATCTTGACTGCCCAGTAGCCCACCTGATCCCAGGGCAGGGAGTAGCCGGTAACGCCAAAGGAGACGGTCAGCACCGCCAAGATTACACCGGTTACCCAGGTCAGCTCGCGGGGCTTCTTGAATCCCCCCGTCAGGTAAACCCGGAAGGTGTGTAGGATCATCATCAGCACCATCATGGAGGCACTCCAACGGTGGATGGAGCGCAGCAGCCAGCCGAAGTTCACCTGGGTCATGATGTAGTTCACCGACTCAAAAGCCTCGGCCACCGTCGGACGATAGTAAAACGTCATGGCGAAGCCGGTGGCAAACTGAATTAAGAAACACACCAGCGTCACCCCGCCGAGGCAGTAGAAGATGTTAACGTGAGGCGGAATGAATTTTCCCGTTGCGTCGTCGACGAAAGGCGTAATCTCCAGCCGCTCGTCCAACCAGTCGTAAACTTTGCTCATAATGTCTGCATTTTTTGAAGTTGGCTCTCGAGGGCGGGGCAAGCCCACTCTTCTCAGCAATGTAACACAATCTTTTAACACTATCCTGGCGCCGGGCTCAGCTTGGGAACCAAGATCTTGATCCCAGTAGGCCAGACGAGCTTTTGATATTGCGTTTTGTTCATGTTTCTTAATGTTTTTTGGGATCGATGGTTGTGCAGAAGCCGAGATACACAGGGATCCGCTGGAGAGGGTGGGGGATCCGCCTTGTCTTGCTTGGGTGTTTGCTCTGGGCGAGTTTGGCCATAGGCCCCTGTCCGGTGCAGGCCAGCCGTTGGGGAGAAGAGCAGCAACTGCTGGCGCAGGCTTGGGCCTATGTGGATCGGGCCTATGTGGATCCGGGGTTTAACGGGCAAAACTGGTGGCAGGTGCGGCAACGGTTTCTCTCCCGGCCCTTAAAGGAGCGCAAGCAGACCTATCAGGCCATTGAGGAGATGTTGGCCACTCTGGGGGATCCCTTTACTCGCTTTCTGGATAAAGAGCACTACCTCAGCCTGCAGACCTCCACAGCCGGCGAGCTGAGCGGTGTCGGCTTGCAGATTGCCATCGATGAGCAGGGGGCGGTGCGGGTGATTGCCCCCATGGAAGGCACTCCTGCCGAGCAGGCCGGGATCCAACCCCAGGATGAGATTTTGGCGGTGGATCGGGTGCCGGTGGCGGGGCTGAGCCTGGACGAAGTGGCCGAGCGGATGCGGGGGCGCAGCGGCACGCCGGTTACCTTGAAGCTGAGGCGGCAGGATCGCATTTGGGAGGTGGAGCTGGTACGCCAATCGATCACCATCAACCCCGTGCGCACCCGTTTTTTTGAGCTGCCTCAGGGATCGGTGGCCTACATTCGCCTCAGCCAGTTCAACGGCAATGCTGCCGCTCAAGTCCGCCAAGCCATTCGAACCGCAGAAGCTCAAGGGGTGCGGGGCTACATTCTCGATTTGCGCAACAATCCGGGGGGACTCTTGCAGGCGGCTATCGAGATCGCTCGCTTCTGGATCCCCAAGGGCAACATTGTGCTGGTGACGGATCGCCACGGCATTCAGGACAGCATTCCCGCCACCGGCGAGGTGCTCACAGAGGCGCCGCTGGTGGTCCTGGTAAATCAGGGCAGCGCCAGTGCCAGTGAAGTGTTGGCCGGGGCACTTCAGGATAGTGGGCGAGCCCAACTGGTAGGAACGCGCACCTTTGGCAAGGGTCTGATTCAATCCCTGCTGGAGCTGGCGGATGGCTCGGGGCTAGCGGTGACCACGGCCAAGTACCTTACCCCCAGCGGCCACGACATCCATCGCCAGGGGATCCAGCCCGATGTGGTGGTGGCGGAGGGATCCATTCCCCTGACGGCAGAAACCTTGGCCGGGCCGGAGGACATCCAGCTGCAGCGAGCCTTGGAGTTGTTGGGGCAGACCCAAGGGATCCCGGTGGCCAAAAGCGGGTGAGGGAGGAGATCCCGCTCCAGACCCAGATCTCAATCGTTGGCATTAGGATTTGGATTCCTGTTTGTTTTCAATTCGTTTTAGGATCAGAGGCAGGGTTTTCTGGGCCACTTCTCGGCTCCAGCGCCGGTTTCTGACTCTGTCCGCTCCCGCCCGCATGAACGCTATCCAGCAATTTCACCACTTTTTCAACTGCTGCATTGGAGCTTGGCGCACAGAGCGCACCTACCATTACCTAGACCGTGGCGAGGTGGAGCGCTCCCGCACCGAGTTCACCATTCGCACCCTCACCCCTGAGCTCAAGCACAAGGTGCTCGCCGACAACAACTACCCCAACCACAACGTGGATGGTTTTTTGGGCTTTCACTTGGCTTTTGAGACCGTTTCCGAAACGGGGGAGGAGGCCGGGCAAGAGCTGAACATGCTGTTCGTCCCTCGGCAGGAAACCCCCCTGGGGCTGCAGGGAGACTACCTGCGGGATCGGGCCTACGAGGAAGATCGCCCGATGGTGGCGGCTTTCCGGTTTGATCCCGGATCCCTGCAACTGGTGATGACCACCACCTACACTCGTGTGGTTGCTGTAGATACCATCACTCTACTGAATCCGCGCCTGCGCCTGCGGCAGATCCTTACCTACCAACGTCCCCCTCAGGGTCGGCCTTTGCAGGAGCTGTTGCTGGTGGGGTTTGGGGTAGAACAGAAGCTGACGTGACCTACTCCCGCACTCATGCTGATGCATAGAGGACGGGGCTTCCCGGCGGTCTAGCTAACCTGCGGATCCTGAGCATGACGCTTCCCGAAGACTTGAGATTGTCTCAGCACTTGGCCCTGATCCAGTCGAGGTTCGAGCGAGGACAATACCGGCAGGCGCTAGAGGAGGTTAAGCAGGCCCAAAGCCGCTATCCGCAGTCGGGTAAGCTACGGCTCTGGCAGGCCCTGGCCCAAGAAGCCCTTGGCGAAACGCAGGAGGCCATCCTGTTGGCCCAAACCTTGCTGCGCAACCCAGATCCAGAAGTTGCCCAGAAGGCTCGCTATGTCTTGGGTATCTGGCAAGCCCCTCGTCTGCGGCGTCCGGCGGAGTGGTTGAGCGAAATTCCCGATCTCAGCCGGCTGGAGGAAGCTGATCCCCCAGAGTACCGCTTGGCCTATGGGCGCTCCCAACGCAAAGGCCCTTCCCCAAGATCTGGGGATCCCCTCAGCCGCCGGGCAGCGGATCCCCCGTTGGACACTAAGCCCCTCATCTGGGTGTTGATCGGGATCCTCTCGACCCTGCTGGCCGTGATGGCTTGGCTGCCCTAGAGGCGGGTACAACCGTTCTGGAAGTGAGATCTACAACGATTCTCGTCGCTGCGGGGTTAAGGGGAGATACTGGGAATAGAGGAGACGCTAGGTCTAGCTCAGGGGAGCGGATCTGCGTCCAGGGATCCCAAAGGCTCCTCGACAATGGGGGCGGAAAGCGGAGGTTTAAAGTGGCTACCCAAACATTGGTGATGGATGCAGTGGAACAGTTGGGCCTGCGGGTCACCTTGGGAGATATTGCATCCAGCACGGGCTTAGCTTTACACGAGGCCAAACAAGAGCTACTGAATTTGGCCCAAAAGGCGGAGGGGCATCTCCAGGTTTCCCGGCAGGGGGAGATTACCTACGTTTTTCCACCGGATTTTCGCAGCATTCTCAAGCGCAAGGAGCAGCAGGATCGGCTAGCGGCCCTGCGTCGCCGGTTGTGGGGGGGCTTCCTCTATGGGCTGCGCATCTCCTTCGGCATCCTGCTGGTGGTGTCAATTGTCTTGATCGTCCTGGCGTTGATTGCCTTGCAAATGGCCAGCAGCCGCGAGCAGGACAATCGCAGCCGGTCGCGGGGGATAGGGTTTTACTACTTCCCCAATCTTTGGATCGGCAACCCCTTCTGGGATCCTTACCCCTACTATGGGAGCTACTCCGGTCGGACGCGCCCCCGCCAGCCGCAAAAATCCGAGCTGAACTTCCTGGAAGCGGTGTACAGCTTCCTCTTTGGGGACGGGGATCCCAATGCCAACCTGGAGGAGGAGCGCTATGCCCTCATTGGCCAACTGATTCGTGCCAATGGGGGGGTGATCGCAGCGGAACAGGTGTTGCCCTATCTGGATGTGGAGCCGGGATCCCCGGCCTTGGAATACGAAGATTACATGCTGCCCATTTTGCTCAAGTTCGACGGTCAGCCGGAGGTCAGCGAGGATGGGGACATTGTCTACCGCTTTCCGGAACTGCAGGTGGCCGCCTCAGAGCGTGAGCCCAAGAGGATCCCTGAGGTGTTGCAGGAGAAACCTTGGGTGTTCAGCCGGGCCACGCCTGGTCAACTGACCCTGGCAGGAGGCTTGGGAGTTCTCAATTTCTTTCTGGCCGCCATTCTCTATGGGGCACGGGAGGAGGTGGCAGCGGCAGCCGGCAGCAATGCTTTTTTGGCCTTCATCTACCCGTTGATCGGCTTCCTCTTCCTCTACGGCACGCTGTTTTTGGCGGTGCCCGCCGTTCGCTGGCTAGCCTTGCAAATCCGTAACCAGGGAGTGGAGCGTCGCAATCGTGTCCGGCAGCTTTGGCGAGAGCATCTGCAGCATCCCACAGAGGCGCTGCTGCGCAAACTCAACTTTGCCCGCCGCTTCCGCCGTCAAGAAGTTGTGCAAGAGTCGGACACCATTTACTCAACCGACCGGGATTTGATCGAGCAGCGGGACTACCGTCTGGACGAGCCGGCATTCCGCCAACTTTTGGAATCCGAAGCTCAGCAGGATCGCCCCGAAACCGAACAAGTGCGCAAGCCGCGTTCCCTCTAGAGAGGTCATGGCCGTTGGGCAAACTCCCGGTCTGCCGTTTGAGCTGAGACCCATTCGAGTTTCTTGCCCAGCCGGAGAATCCAGCGCTTAGGTTTGCTTGGACCTCTTTCTCCCCAGGAGAACTCACAACAACCACTCCGAGACCCGCTCCCCCACCTTCTGCAAATCCAGAGGAATGGCCACCGCCTTGCCCATACGAGGTCTCTGACG
>NZ_JANSHW010000376.1:0-744 GCF_047461815.1 Synechococcus sp. R6-10 | reverse complement strand
CCCCTGCACAATCGCCACCACCAAAGCGGGCAGGGATCCCAGTACTGGCCCAATGAAGGGGATAAGGTTGGTAAACCCAGCGATCACCCCCAGCGCCAGAGCGAACTCCGACAGGCCGAGAAAGCGAAGCGAGACGGTGATCATCACACCCAAAATGGCAGAGACCAGCACCCGCCCCTGAATGTAGCCCCCCATGCGCTGGGCCATCGGGTGTACCTGCTGAGCCAGCCGCTCATTCCAGGGATAAGGAAACAACTCCACCAAGCCCCGCACCAAGTCAGAGCCGCTCACCAGCATGTAGCCGGAAATGAAGAGGGTCAGCACCGTGGTTAGCAGACCACCCAGCAAACCGCGGGTGAAGTCGAAAGACTGCACCAGCACCCGTTGTCCCGAGCGAACTGCCCAGCTCATCAACGACTGAGGATCGAGCAACTGGTTTAAGTAGTCCAGCGCCGCCGGATCCACCCCCGCCAGATCGGCAATCCAGGTATCCACCAACAGTTGCAACTGCTCCAGATAGAAAGGCAGCCTCGTCAGCAACCGCTGGGTCTGAGTCGCCACCGTCGGGCCAATAAGCAGAGCCAAGCCGGCAATCCCGGCAATTAAGCTCAAATACACCAGCACAACCCCCAGCCAGCGGGGGATGCGTAGTCGCTCGGCCAGATCCACCAAAGGAGCCAGCGCCGCCGCCACCACCACCGCGATCATCACGGTCAGCACTAAGCTGCGCAGTTGCCACAGCAG
>NZ_JANSHW010000375.1:0-1870 GCF_047461815.1 Synechococcus sp. R6-10 | reverse complement strand
AATCCGTACTGAACATATTATACATTATTTTCAGTATAGTTGAGCTTATTATTGACTAGAGTCATGCTCTCGCTGGCCGAGAAAAAACCCTTGATAGGATGGGGAGTAGAACGTACCCTTGAGCCTTCTCGTCATGATCACCCTGACCGATAGCGCCATCCAAGAGTTGAAGCGCCTGCGCAGCAAGTACGAAAAAGAGGGATCCCAGCCCATCCTGCGTCTGGGGGTCAAGCCGAGCGGCTGCTCTGGCCTCTCTTATGTGATGAACTTCGAGTCTCAGGCCAACCCTGACGATCATACCTTCGACTTTGGGGATATCCAGGTGGCAGTGGATCCCTTGAGTATGACCTTGATCAGCGGCACCACCGTCGATTTTTCCGAGGATCTGCTGGGGGGTGGCTTCCGCTTCAAGAACCCCAATGCAATAGCTAGCTGTGGGTGTGGCACCTCCTTTGCCACTGCCGAGACTGCTGCTGTCGTTGGTCACTAAAGTCTCAATCGCTGCCTCCCACCCGCCTTTGGGCGTCAACGGTTGGAGGGCTCTAGGCTGGGCAGCCAAAGGACAAACCAAGTCCATCCCTTCTGGCTGGTGACCCGGATTTGGCCCTGCAGATACTCCACCCAATGCTTCACCAAGGCCAGTCCAAGGCCGCTGCCCGGCTGCGCCCAGGGATCCTCAGAAGGCACACGGTAAAAGCGCTCGAAAAGGTGGGGCAGGTGGTCAGGCTCGATTTGGGCGGTATTGCCGACTCTTAACTCAACCCCACCGGGAAAGGCTTGCCCCTCTAAGCGGAGGGTTCCGCCCGGCTGGGTGAACTTACAGGCATTTTCCAGCAGTTCCTTCAGGATCAGGGTTAGCCGCTGCGGGTAGCTGTAGAGCACTGCCGGGAATGAGGTCAGCTCCGCCATCTCCAGCTTCAGTTGCCGAGCCTGAGCCCGTTCTCGCACCCCATTGAGTAGGCTTGTGCAAAGGCTGTGGAGATCGATGGCGGCAGCCGCAGAGCTCAACTCTTTGGCTTCTAGGCTCTGCAGATCCAGCAACTTGTTGATCAGCTCAATTTCAGCCTGACACTCTTCCAAAGCGATGCGGTGGTATTGGCACTGCTTCTCGTTGAGAGGAGTGCGGCCCAACAGTTCCAGGGCCAACTTGATCTTGGTGAGGGGGGTGCGCAGCTCGTGGGAAACGCTGGCCAGAAAGCTATCCTTGAGGCGGTTGAGCTGCTGCAGATCCTGCACCTGGCAGGCCAACTGGGCAGTGCGTTCTTGCACCTTGGCTTCTAGGGCTTGGTTAAGTTCCCGCAGGTGGCGTTGGGCTTGGCTGGCCTGGATCAGGTGACGGATACGCCGCTTCAAAACCGCCCAACGAATGGGTTTGGAAATGTAATCGCTGGCCCCGGCAGCAAAGGCTTCATCCACGCAGGACTCATCTTCCAGCGCCGTGACGATGAGAATGGGCAGATCCGAGTTTTGAGCATGGAGGCGGCGACAGCACTCAAACCCATCCAAATCTGGCATGACCGCATCCAGCAACACCATATCCACTGAGTGTTGGGCGGCTAGCTGCAAGCAAGCCTCGCCGCTGCTGGCTTCTAGAACTTGGTAGCCTTCTCGCTCAAGGGCGTAGCGAACCAAGAGTCGCTGGCTGGGCTCATCTTCCGCGATCAACAACAACGGCTTCTTTTCAGGAGAGGGGGATCCCGCCTGGGCCTCAGGAACCGCCGGCGAGCTGGCCGGAGGATGGGGATTAGGCCTCAGCATAGGCATTGAGAGGAGAGGGAGAAAGGCTCTGCACTCAGGAGGAGAGCATGACTCTAGTCAATAATAAGCTCAACTATACTGAAAATAATGTATAATATGTTCAGTACGGATT
>NZ_JANSHW010000374.1:0-10119 GCF_047461815.1 Synechococcus sp. R6-10 | reverse complement strand
AGGTGGGGACAGCCTGGGGGGGCAAGGCAGGTTCTGAGGGCAGAACAGGGACAACATTCCCCTCAACGGAATCCTCCAAGGCTTCCAGCGTCGGTTTCTCCAGAGTCTGTGCCCTCAATCCCTGCACGAGAACCCCTACCCCAACCAGAGCGGCAGACAACACTAGGGATCCCTTGCCCCTCAAAGCTCTGTTCAGCAATGGGCCGCCGGCGAAAAAAGAGGCAACAGCCTGAGCGAATGAGCAGATCAAGACGCACATCGAGACCACTGCAAGCCAAAGTGATACGTGTCGAGTTAGACAAAAGGCATCAACTGCTGCCCTACCCCTGATAGACCAGCCATACGCGTACAGAGTTCCATCAGAGGGTAACGCCCCCACCGTGCAGAACACGATCGTTCAGCTACGTTAACACGTCCATTCCTCTATTCCCTGTGCTTTGGAGGAACAAGGAATAAGGGATCCCCCACTCCAGACCAAGCTAAGCAAGTTTGGATCCCTTTTAGGGATTCACAGCCCGACGCTGCCACCCTTCGGAAGTGCGCTCGTACACCGTCCGCAATTGGGGATAGATCTGATCCCCCTTAAGCTGTAGGTGATCCACCTCCGTTGGCTCCAGCAGTAAAGCCACAAAGGTCTGCGGAGGCAGCAGATCTTTCTCTTTCGGCAACTCTTGAATAAAAGCCTCTGGCGGGGCAAGCAGCCCCTTAGGTTCCGGCCAAAACCAGAGGAGCCGTCCTTTTTCCGATATTTGTTGCCACAACTGCTGCCGCTGGCGCTGGGCCTGGGGATCCGGATGATCGGCGGCGATGGCCTCAAGGGTGCCAGCGATGCGGAATTGCTCGCGGGTTTTGCAGAAATACCAGCAGATCTGGGCTTGGGGGCAGTGGGCAATTTGTCGGATCTTCTCGCTACGACTATCCACCGCCAATTGAATGCGATCGGTATCGCCCAAAAACCCCCGGAAAACGACCGTGCGGTTGCGCGGATGCCCCTGGGGATCCACCGTGGCCAATTGCAAATACCGCACACCGGGATCGCTACGGTTCCGGTGCAGTGCCGCCTGAATCAGCGCCCGCCAAGAGGGATCCGCAGTAGAATTGCCCTTCGGGTCTTTCATCCGTTTTTCGCAAGGTGCAAGCAAGCCAGGATTGGGGCTCTCTCTCCCTTAGCTAGGGGGTGGAGAAGCCTCAGATTGGGAGTCTCTGGAGAGCCCTGGTGAAGACTCCACACCGCTGATGCGACCAGAGCTGGGATCCGGCTCAGTTGGGCTGATGGGATGAAAGTGGTGCTCCAGCCAGCCTTCCGGTGGCCCCTCAAACCGCTCCGGCACCGGCTGCTTCACCTGTAATCCCCGCAGCATCGCGTTGAGATAAGCACTATCCCAGGTAAAGAGGCGGCTTTCGCGGATTTTGTGCCACACCGAACGCGACATCAGCAACGTCCGCTCTATATCCTGGGCTCCCAGCTTCAGCAAGAACTCCTCCCGTTCCGGCTGGTAATCGGTGGAGGCCAAGGCCAGAGATTGCGGCGGATGAGCCTGAGTAAGCTGGGCCATCTTGGCCATGAGTTCGGGGTAAAGCCAAGTGTAGGCAGGGTGAACCGTAAGCTTGGCCACATGAGGTTGCTGCCCGGTGCGATCCAACTTCAAGTTGAAGTAGCCGATGGCGGTTTTGCGTTCGGGCTCGTAAACACACACTTCCACCCGCTCCGTCTGGCTAATGGCGCATTTGGCCTGCTCCAAAAGCCAATCCAGTGGGCTAGTGCGAAAATCGTTCACCTCACGGTCGTACACCTGGCGCACAGTGGCCGGCATGGATCCCGTATCCAGTTGGTAGATGGCATAGGCATCCCGGTTGGTCACCGGCACCAGGTTGGGCAATTTGGGCTCGTGCTGGCTGAGAGCTGCCAGAATATCGGCTGGAATCGACCAGTAGGTGATCTGAGCCAAGGGTTGGAAGCCGTTGCGCCGGTAGAGCGCCATTGCCCCTTTGTTGTGGATGTTCACCTCCAGGATCCAGGTGCGAGCTTCCCGAAAGTGCTCCATGCAGTGCTTGAGCAGCCGGGATCCCACCCCCTGTCGCTGGGCAGAGGGCGCCACTGCGATATGATCGACCCGCCAGGTGCTGCGGGAATGGTTGAAGGGAGAAACCTGAATCACCCCCTGAATCTTGCCCTTCAGCTCCGCCACATGCACTGTAAACATGTGCTGGAAGCGATTGGGAAACAGGGTCAGGGTTTTCAGGGGCCCATACCACTGGCGCAACCGCCGCACTTGGCGACGAATATCCACCGAGCGGCTGCTGTACTCTTCATCAAAGGCTTGCGCCAAAATCTCTTCCACAGCCTCCAGATCCCCCAGTTGGGCGGGGCGAATGATCAGGTCAGGGGCACCAATGGGGGCTTCGGCATCCGGGTCGGGTCTTGCTGTGGTGTTGTCCATGCCAATCGCAGGCGGGAGAATATTCAAAGCATAGCTCAGGCTCTCTTGCTTTTTCTAACCGGGAGGATCGTTCTGCAACAAAGCTTGAAAGCCTACAGATCGGCTTTCCCGTTATCGAGAAAGGCTTGGCCGCCAAGAAGGGCGTGAACTCAGCCTCCCGGTAGCTGCCCAACAGTGACGAACGGGAGAGCTGGCCCCCTACCCCGCAGAGAGCAATGCCGGGTCGCTCACGCCCCAGTGTCCAGCAAGGTCAAGTTGCTGAAGGTGAAGCGCTTCTCCACAGGGCCGGTTTCCGTCTCCGTCTGGATACGCCGCTCCGAGAGGATGTAATACTTGCCCACTTTTGTGTACAGATCCTCGAATTGGCTGCGCCCGCCTTTTTGCTCGCCCGTTTGGGGATCGTGATAGACGGAATCGTAGCGGTGGGAAAGATAGCCTTCGCCGGTATCGTGGCTGCTGAAGGTGTGGATGGTAACCACCACTCCGTGGATATGCCGGTGCACCATGGTAACCTGGTTATCGCGCACGTGGTAGCAATCCCCTTCTGCTTTGCCCCCCACCAGGATCTCCACTGTGCCATCGGGCAGGGTTTGGCCATAGCGGAAGGTGTTGTTCCCATGGGTCTCGTCGAAGCTGCGGCGCACCCGGTGAATGGCAATCTCCCAGAGTTGGTTGTGAATGGCTTTTCGAGCTTCCTCATCTTCTACGCCGGTAACAGTGGCCTTTAGGTCTGCTCCCACTCGCACCTGCCCAACGAATGTGCGCTCCCCATCCCAATAGCTGACCTCGGCGCTGTAGCCTGGGAAAGCGGGATCCCAGGTGTAGCGGTTTTCATAGGCGGCCCGAAACAACTCTTGGGCAGAGACTTGAGTGGCGATCATCGGCTGTCTCCTTCCTGTTTTCCTTGCAAGCACTTCCCCTGAGCATCCATCATACCGCCCCCTGCTGTTGGGCTGCCCCCCAGTTGCCTTCGCTGAGAGCCTGCATCTGGTGAACTGGCCTAGCCGCTCCCCTGTCCGCTGCTGCAGGATAGAAGCACAGCCATGGGAACTTCTTCCTCACACCCAATTTGGCTTGCGAGTTTAGCCGCTGCTGTGATCCCCAGAGTATTCTCTGAGAAGGGTTCGCCTATTTTTTGTGGGTGAGGAGGGAGATTGAAAGGTTTTGACAATCGCGTCAGCGGGGCGGATCCCCTAGAGCCTGGCCTGACGCCGCCCCAGACCGGCATGGCAACCGCGCCAGAGATGATGGGGCCAGTGCTGAAAATCATTGGCAAGCAGACCCTGAGTGGCCACATCCCTATTGGCGGGGCAAAAAACTCTGCCTTGGCGCTGATGGCCGGGGCCATCTTGGCTCCTGAGGCTTGTCGAATTCACAATGTGCCCCGTCTGCTGGACATTGAACGCATGGGACAGATCCTGGCCACGCTGGGAGTTAAGGTTTCCCATGTTGGCAATACCCTGGACCTGGATGCCAGCTCCCTGAAAACCTCTCAAGCTCCCTATGAATTGGTCAGCCAGTTGCGGGCCAGCTTTTTCATCATAGGGCCTCTGTTGGCGCGGCTGGGGGTGGCCAGAGTTCCCTTGCCCGGCGGCTGTGCGATCGGGTCTCGTCCTGTGGATCTGCATGTGCGGGGTCTACAAGCCTTGGGGGCAACGGTCCAAATCGAGCATGGGGTGGTTCATGCCTATGCCCGTAAACTGTTGGGAACCCGTATTTACCTGGACTATCCCAGCGTCGGTGCCACCGAGACCTTGATGATGGCCGCTACGCTGGCGGATGGAGAAACGGTGATCGAGAACGCCGCCCAAGAGCCGGAGGTGGCGGATCTAGCCCGTTTTTGTCAAGCCATGGGGGCCCGCATTCGCGGTGTCGGCACCAATACGGTTGTGGTGGTAGGGGTGCCCCGCTTGCATGGAACAGAGTACACGGTCATTCCCGACCGCATCGAGGCCAGCACCTATCTCATTGCCGGGGCCATTACCCGCTCTCACCTCACGGTTGGCCCTGTCATTCCCGATCATCTGCGGGCGGTGATCGCCAAGTTGCAAGCGATGGGGCTGCGGGTGGAAGAAGAGGGCCCAAACCGGTTGCGCATTGCCCCAGCTCAACTGAGCTCAGGCTGGCTGTGTCAGGCAACTGATATTCAAACGCTGCCCTATCCCGGTTTCCCCACCGATGTGCAGGCGCCGATCATGGCCTTGGCCGCCTTGAGCGAGGGCAGTTGCACCATTGAGGAGACGGTGTTTGAAAACCGCATGCACCACATTCCCGAGCTGAATCGCATGGGAGCCGATATTCGCCTGAAGAACCGAGTGGCCCTGATCCGGGGGGTGCCGTCTCTTTCCGGCGCTCCGGTGGTGGCTACCGACCTGCGGGCGGGTGCAGCCCTGGTGCTGGCCGGCCTGGCGGCTGAAGGCTGCTCCACAATCCACGGATTGCACTACATCGACCGTGGCTATGAAGCCATTGATGAAAAGCTGCGCAGTGTCGGGGCCAAGGTGTACCGCAGCGAAAGCCCGACAGCGCAATTGGGGAAATGAGCTGTTTCACCGCCGTTTGAAGTTTGAAGAAATCGTTGCATCTCTCCCTGCCTATCGCCTGGCCACAATGCGCGGCGACCGCTTGCTGGGTGAGCTTTCCAGCCATGTTGCAAGTATCGAGTCGTCCGGTGGCTCAACGCAGTCGGGTTGAGTATCTTAGTTCAGAGGTGGTGGGGAGGTAAAGCATGGGGATCCTGACAAGTAACCAACGACGCTGGACAAGATGGGCTGCCGGTGTGCTGGCAGCAGGAGCGGCTCTGGGTGGAGCTGTCTGGGGCTTCTACACCTCATCCTGGGCAGAAACCGTAGAAGTGGCCTCTGCACGAGAAGGCAGGGATCCGACGCAACTGCCTCAAACTTCCACAGTGGCCTTTCTGCAAGCCTATGCAGCGCTACAGGCCGGCCAAGCGCAATCTGCCTTGAAGGATTTGCAGGGGCTGGAAGAGAGCCTGCCGGTTCTGAGGGAAGAGATTTGGAAGCTCAGGGCCCAAGCCTATGAACAGTTGCAGGACAAGGAAACAGCCCAAGGGATCTGGTGGCCCAAGATTTTGCAGGAATATCCCCACAGCCCTGTCGCTGCCTATGCCCTCTGGGGGATGGGCCAGGTGGATCGGCTGCGGCAGCAATTTCCCACCCATCCGCTGACCGGACGTGCCCTCAAGCATTTGCTGGAGCTGAACCCCGACCGCTATGACCTGCTGCGGGATTTGGCCCAACATCACCCGCAAACCCCTGGGCTAACGCCGCTGCTGGATCGCTGGCGGCAGGCTCAGGAGGGATCCCTCACGGCTTCCGACTGGCAGATCCTCGCCGATGCCTACTGGGAGCAACGGGAGTACGGCAAAGCTGCCCGGGCCTATGGGCGTGCCCCCGCCACCTCTCAGAACCTCTACCGCTGGGGCCGCAGCCACCAGATCTCGCGGGAGTTTCCCCAGGCCAAAGCGGCTTACCAAGCGCTGCTGGCACAGTTTCCCGATGGGCCAGAGGCTTCTCTCACCCGCCGCCGTTTGGCGGAACTGAGCGACCTGCCGACGGCGATCGACTTGCTTCGACAGGTGGGAGCCGGCTCAGATAAAGAAGCTCCAGAGGCGTTGCTTAGCCTCAGCCAGCTTTACGATCGCAACGCCAGCCCCCAATCGGCCCAAGCCACCCGGCAAGCCCTTTGGGATCGCTTTCCGGCCAGCGAAGCTGCAGCCAATGCCGCCTGGACAGTGGCCTGGAGCCAAGCACAAGCAGGCAATCTCAGCCAAGCCATCGCCCTGGCTCAACAGATCGGATCTGCTCAGCGGGATACAGAAATGGGGGCACAACTGCTCTACTGGGCGGGCAAATGGCGGGAACAGCAGGGGGATGTGGCTGCAGCTCGGCAGACCTATCGGCAGGTACTGCGTCAGTTTCCCCACACCTACTACGGCTGGCGGTCGGCAGTGCAACTGGGCTGGCCGGTGGGGGATTTCTACAGCGGGCGCAAAAGGGTTGAGGTGGATTTTCAGCCGGTGCGCCAACCGTTGCCAGGGGTCTCTGCAGTTACGCAAACCCTGCATTTGATGGGAGCCAGCCAACTGGCCTGGGAACGCTGGCAGGGCGAAACTCCCGTGCAGCGGGATCCCGGCCAGATGAGCGTTGCCGAGCGCTTTGTTACGGGCATTTTGCGCAACAGCGCCGGAGAGCACCTGCGGGGCATTAACCAGGTGGCTGCTTTGCGCTTCAGCGAAGAGCCGGATCCCCTGCTGGAGACGTTGAGGCAGCGCCAAGATTTCTGGCAGGCCATCTATCCGCTGCACTACTATGCGGGCCCCGACAATTCCTGGAGCGGGGATCCCTACGCCCAACCCGGCTTGGCCCACTGGTCACAGCAATTTAACCTCAATCCCTTGATGGTGGCGGCTTTGATCCGGCAGGAATCCCGCTTTGAGCCAGAGATCGTCTCGGCCTCGGGGGCTTTGGGCTTGATGCAGGTGATGCCCGCCACCGGGCGCTGGATTGCCCAGCAGATCGGCCTGGCCCAGTACAGCCTCACCAACCCCGCCGACAATCTCTACCTGGGATCCTGGTACTTCGACTACACCCACCGCACTTACCAAGACAACACCTTGCTGGCCCTGGCCAGCTACAACGGTGGCCCCGGCAACGTGGCCAGATGGCTGAACCGCTTTGGCTTCGGGGATCCGGACGTGTTTGTGGAGCAGATCCCCTTCCCCGAAACCCGGGGCTATGTGAAGTCCGTGTTTGGCAACTACTGGAACTACTGGCAGCTCTACACCCAGGAGGGGCGCACTCTGGTCAGCCAGCGACTGCATAACCCCTCGTCTTCTTCATGACTTCCGGTTTTGTCGCGGAAGTGCTGCCGTAGAGGGAGTGGGCTTTTTTCCCACAGTATTCTGGGAGAGTTACAGTTATTCCAAGATTTGGCAGTCAAGATTTGACAGTGCCGTTCGCGCTGACAGGACGGGGTTCTATGGTCTCTGGGTTTGAACAACAGGAGGGCGTTTGCGTTAGCGGTGCGGAGCACTATCGCGTTAGCGGTGCGGAGCACTATCAGGGTGCGGCAGAAAAGCAAGCTGCCCGGCAGGAGCTGGCTGTGGATTTTATTCGCCATGGCATAGCCGAGGAACCCCGGCCAGAAGTCGAGGATGCCTTTCGGGCCCTTACAGACGAAGGTCGCAGGCGCTGCCGCAAGATTGCCCGCCAGCTCAAGAACATGGGCTGGAGGTGGGATCTCCTGCTCACCAGTCCCCTGGTGAGGGCTCGGCAGACGGCTGAGATCTTTTTGGACGAGAACCTGGCCGAAGCTGTGGAGGTGTTTGAGCCGCTGGCTCCGGGGGGCAGTTTTGCTGACCTGGTGCGCTGGCAAGCAGAGCGGGAACCTCTGGCGTCTTTGGCTCTGGTCGGTCACCAGCCGGATCTGAGCCTGTGGGTGCAAACGGCCATTGGGCTGAACCCGGCCCATGCCGACGCGATCACCCTCAAAAAAGCGGGCCTAGCCCAAGTGCGCTTTGCCGAAGGCCGGATTGACTACCGCCAGGGATCCCTGACTTTGTTGCTCTCCCCCAAGGTGGTGTTGCGCTGAGAAGAAGCTGGCTCATCATGATAAACGCCCAACGAGTCGGCCAGAGGTTGTGCCCCTAGGTTCAGCGCTGAGAGGAGGTCAGCCGCTCGCCCAGCAATTGCAAAAAGTAGGCCGCCAGCCCCAGCCCCACCAGGGCAAACATAAACGCGATCAAGGAAACGGAACCGACCAGCAGGTAGCGCACCAGAATGCTGATTCCGCGGGCCAACGATCCAATCTCCACCTCAATTGGCGGCAACTTGGCCAACATCGAGAGCAGCAGTTGAAAGAACCCGTAGCCCAAACTGACGGCGATGGCGGCCCCCAAGAGGGCACTGAAAGGATGGGGGGATCCCTGTGGAGAAGAAGACATGGGGCAGCACCGGAAAACTCACCTTTATTCTAGGCTGCAGGTAGAATATGGAAGTTTCTTTCCGGCAAGCCTAGGGGTTATGGAGAGCGGATCCCATTACGAAGTTTTGGGCGTTTCCGTGGCGGCGACGGCGGAGGAGATCAAGTCCGCCTACCGTCGTTTGGTCAAGTACCACCATCCCGACAGCCTGCTGGCCAAAAAAGATCGGGCCACCTCTGAGCGCATCCGCCAGATCAACGCTGCCTACGCGGTGCTCAAGGATCCCCAATCTCGCCGCGAATACGATCGGCAACTGTACTCCAGCCGCACCTCACCCTGCCCTCAGCCGAGGGGATCTCCCCATGAAACCGTCAGCCACGAAGCCATCGCCCGCGCAGCCTGGATCCAACAGGTCTACACCCCCCTAAACCGAGTTTTGGGGCCCCTGCTGTCTTCCCTAGAGCCTCAGTTGCATGCTTTGGCGGCGGATCCCTTTGATCCCAACCTGTTGCAGTCTTTTGCTGACTATCTGGAAGAGTGTGCGCAGAAACTGGCCCAAGCCCAGCAGATCTTTGGCCGCCTCCCCAATCCCAGCAGCCTGGGGGGAGTGGCTTCTCGCCTCTACTACGCCCTCAACCACCTAGAGGACGCTCTAGAGGAGCTGCAGTATTTCCCCCTGAACTTCGACGACCGCCATCTGCACACCGGACAAGAGCTGTTTCGCCGGGCAGGGGGGCTGCGCCTGGAAGCTATGGAAGCTTACGCCAAGAGTTCACCCTAGGCCAGAGCGGGATCCCCCTCTGGGCAGAGCGGGGCGAGGATCATAGGGGATGGGGATGTACTGTACAGAAGGACGGCCTATGGCGGCCTGTGGGTACAAGTCCATCAGGGCATAGATTTGGGGTGGCAACTCAGTAGAAATGGGCAGGCCCAACCTTTGGGCTTCTTCGGCAGTGATCGGGTAGTCGTGGGTAACTTGTCCACTGGTTAGGTACTGGATGAGGGGCTCGATGCGTTCGGGGGCAATTTTGCGCTTGGGCACATCGTCCTTCAGGAGATCCCGCACGAAGTTCTGTACCTGTTGCATCGCTTTGCGGGCCAGATCTGCCAGGATCAAGGTTTGGTCATCGATTTCGGCAATGGGTTTATCCGCCACCACCTGCAGAATACTGGCGGCAGCATACCCCCCCAACTGTGGATCCACCGGCCCCAGGACTGCATTGGCATCCATGACGATTTCGTCGGCGGCCAGGGCCAGCATCGTCCCCCCCGACATGGCGTAGTGGGGCACAAACACTGTCACTTTGGCCGGATGGCGGATCAAGGCGCGGGCAATTTGCTCCGTAGCCAGCACCAGGCCACCGGGGGTATGCAAAATCAAATCAATCGGGGTATTGGGTGGAGTGAGGCGAATCGCCCGCAATACCTGCTCGGAGTCCTCGATGCTGATGTAGCGGGAAACCGGGATCCCCAAAAAACTAATCGACTCCTGGCGGTGAATGAGCAGAATCACCCGGCTGCCCCGCTTTTGCTCCAACTCCCGAATGGCCATCAAGCGCCGGAACTCTTGGGCACGACGGTTCAGCAGAGGTTGCAAAGAGCTGAAGATCAGAAAAATCCAGAACAGGCTGCCCCAGTCCACTTTCGCACCTCAAGTGGGATCCCTTTGCTTCCAGGATAGGGGATAGCAAACCTTTGGTGATCTCTGGGCCTCACGAGTTGGGTTCAGACGCC
>NZ_JANSHW010000373.1:0-1319 GCF_047461815.1 Synechococcus sp. R6-10 | reverse complement strand
CAGCTAGAATCGGTGCGAGCATTGTCTCATCTCCTGCAACAGCCGGGATCCCGTCTGGTGCATTTGCAGGGGGAGGTGGGGACGGCCAATGTGCTGTTTCGCCCAGGAGACTGGCAGGAGGTTATCTTGGCCGCACGGGATCTGCCCCAACCGGTGGCGGGGGAGCGCTACTCCCTCTGGCTCAAGCTGGATAATGGCGAGTTCCTCCACTGTGGTGACTTTCAGGTGGATGCTCAAGGCTCTGCTCTGGTGGCCCTACGCCCATCCCGCACGTTGCCGGCAGGTACCCGCGCCCAAGAGCTGCTGGTCGCGACCGGTTCCCGCCAACTGCCCGCTCGCGTCAGCGGGCCGGAGGCCTTTCGCGCCAGCGGGACGGAGTCCTTGAAACCCCTTCTGACGGGCAAGGTGTGAGGTGAGAGGAAGGGTTGACCTGCGGAGGTTGGCTGTGCTGGTGGGGGCGCTACTGGCCCTTCTGGCCTTGTGGTGGACGGATCCCACGCCAACAACCCTAAGCCAATACGTTACTTCTTTGCAGGAGCGCACTCCTTCTCAACTCCACAACATTC
The DNA here is from genome assembly GCF_047461815.1 of Synechococcus sp. R6-10. Classification (NCBI taxonomy): domain Bacteria; kingdom Bacillati; phylum Cyanobacteriota; class Cyanophyceae; order Synechococcales; family Synechococcaceae; genus Synechococcus; species Synechococcus sp. R6-10. The sequence goes on along the minus strand of NZ_JANSHW010000373.1, from coordinate 753 downwards.
GCCGAGCCGTCCAAAGCCTGGATGGAGTTTACATCATGCCTGCGACACGCTCACAGGAACAGGCAGAAGTGATTTTTTCCTTCAACCAAGTGGTGGGGCCGCGCAGCCTGGAACGAGGCTATGTGCCCGCGCCGGTGTTTATGGTGGCCGAAACCCTGGATTCGGTTGGGGGAGGAATCTGTCAGGTGTCCTCTAGCCTTTACAATGCTGCTCTGTTGGCAGGGCTGGAGGTGGTGGAGAGGCACCCCCATTACCGGCAGGTGGAATCGGTGCCCCCTGGCCTGGATGCCACCGTTTGGTACGGCTTGGCCGACCTCAAGCTGCGCAACCCTTTCCCTTGGCCGGTGCGCTTGCGAGTTCAGATCCGCGGCCAAAACCTGATTGTGTCCGTGCTGGGACGGGGATCCCGCCACGCCCTGAGGATCCCACCCATCCGTGTAGAGGGGCACCGGCTGGATCCCCAGCATTTGCAGGTGAGCGTGTATCGGGGTAACGAGCGCCTCTCCCAAGATCGCTATGTCGTTGCTCCCTAGCCTCTCATCGCGCCAGCGGGACGGAGTCCTTTTTTCGCCCCATTGGCCCCCTACTTCAGCGTCTCAGGAGCAGCTCCCCAGCAACCTCCACACAGGGATCCATGTTAATTTCTACACCAACATGGTTAGCGACAGGGTCGGCGACAAGCCTCAAACCCTGATTCTTCCGTTGACCCGGTCGATCCCGCTCTGGGCAAGGGTTTCAGGCCCCTCGGCGGAG
>NZ_JANSHW010000372.1:0-2257 GCF_047461815.1 Synechococcus sp. R6-10 | reverse complement strand
CACGCTCAAGGCCAAAACATGGCAGGGAGAAACCCAACTGGAGCTGGAAATTGTCGGGATCCAACCTGCCCAAGAGGCTGCCACTGCCGGCAACCCCCCTCTCGAGAAAACAGCGCCCCGCACCCCTGATGGGAGCAAGTCTCCCATCTCCCCCGTCTCTCTGGATGCCACTCCTCCCATGCCCAACTCCAAGCCCTCGACTGGCTCCCAGAGGGGGACAGAGCCCTCACCTCTGTTGATCTGGCGCCCCACCCCCCAGCCCACCCAGCCTTTGCGTTGGCAAGCTGTAGACCGATTTTCTGTCCTCTGGCCTCAGGCGCAGGGAACCATCCTGTTCTACGGCTTCCGCCGCCCCTCGCTGGTCTTGTCTTCAAGGCCTACGGCCCGCTATCGCGAACGGCGGTACCTGACTCTCCACTACGACCGTCCCCAAGCCGGCCACCGCTATGATCAACTCTGGTTGTGGAGCTGGCCCCCTTCTCTGGATCACCTCAAGTGGCTGCTCTGTTGCACCCCCAGCAGCGAGCTGTTGATTGCCGTCCATCAGCAAGCGGTGCCCCTGCCCTCCGCCACCGGCTTGCAACGCCAGCTCCGCCAATACCTGCAAACCCACAGCCAGGTGGATCTGCTGCGCTTGGCCCAGCAGTGGTGGCTGTCTCCGGCAGTGTTGGTGGCAGGATTACGCTCCCTGGGGTACGCCTGCCCAGATTTTGGCCCCACGGGATCCCTCGGCGAAGAACTGGAAGCCCAGCAAGCTTGGTACAGCAGCTCCTGGCAACAGGTTGCCGCCCTGCTTCAGCGATCCCACCTGGATTCTTCTGCGGCTGATTCTCATGGGGATTAAGCTGCTGCTCGGCTCCGACTACCACGGCAGCCCTCGGCTGATCCGGCAGGCCCTTGCCCATCTGCCGGAGGTGGATGCTTACATCAACTGCGGGGATTTCTGTTCCAAGGCCGGCAAACCTTCCCGCAAGGCCACCCAGGGCTTTCATCCGGCAGCCCAAGCAGAGGTGGTTCATCTGCAATCCTTTTTGGCGGCAGTGGAGAGCCTGGGCAAACCCTGGCTCTTTTTGCCCGGAAACCACGATCCGGCGGCTTCAGTTTTGGATTTGCTGGTTGGCCGTTGGGGACGGGCCATCACCCAGTCCTGCTGCTTTGAGTGGCTGGGGTTACAGGTTTTGGCTGTGCCCTGGACTCCCCCCTGTGGCTGGAGCTGGTCTCTCACCTCCGCCCATTTGCAGGAGCTGCTCGCCCTCTACAGTCAACCCCCCCGGCCCATTGACCTGCTGCTGACCCACGCTCCGCCGCGAGGCTTTTTGGATGAAGGCGGGAAGTGGTATCACCGTCGCACACCCACCTTGCGCCCCCTTTTGGAACAGCTGCAGCCGCGCTACTACATCTGCGGACACATGCATTGGGATGGGGGCAAGGTAGAGCGATGGGGATCCACCCTGGTGATTAACACAGCCCTGCACAACATGGTTCTCGAGATCCATTAGGCAGGAAGCCCTTGGACAGCCTTCCGCCTCCTCAGATTTCCACTCGTAGGAACCTTCCATGACCCGTCCTTTGATCTTGGCCAGCAGTAGCCCCGGCAAATGGCGCGAGTTCAATGCCTTTTTCCAGGCCCATGCCCCTGCTTGGGAGCTGCGCCGCATGCCCTCAGAAATTGAGGTGGAAGAAACCGGCACCACCTTTGCCGAAAATGCCCTTCTCAAAGCCAGAGCCGTGGCCAAGTCTCTGGGGGAGTGGGCCATTGCCGACGATTCCGGCCTAGCGGTAGAAGCCCTTGGCGGTGCCCCTGGGATCCGCTCGGCTCGCTATGCCCCCAACGATGCTGCCCGCATCGAGCGGTTGCTTAGGGAAATGGAAGGGATCCCAAATCGCCGAGCCACCTTTCACTGCGCCATCGCCCTGGTGGATCCCCAAGGTGTAGTGCATGCCCTGGTGGAAGGGGTATGCTCGGGAGAGGTCTTGACCCAGCCGCGGGGAGAGGGGGGGTTTGGCTATGATCCCCTGTTTTGGGTGCCCGAAGTGGGGCTAACCTTTGCCGAGATGAGCCCAGCTCAAAAAGAGGCCATCGGCCACCGAGGCCGAGCCTTACGCGCCTTGAAAGCGCAGTTGCCTCTCCTGGAGAAGCGTATGGGCTGGCTTGGATCCCAGCAATAGCCCCCGATGTCCTGGCTGGGGAGCATGACTCTAGTCAATAATAAGCTCAACTATACTGAAAATAATGTATAATATGTTCAGTACGGAT
>NZ_JANSHW010000371.1:0-5589 GCF_047461815.1 Synechococcus sp. R6-10 | reverse complement strand
TTGACGCAACTCTTGTGGGACTATCAGCTTGCAACGCACCGATATAGTCTGGCTCATGGGCTTATTGTAGTTTATCCAGACTTTGGCCGGCAAACCTATATGGATATATGGAGGCGGGCTTTCCTCCCGACACCAAGCCTGCGGCTATGGTGCGGGCCTCCAGCCCGAAAATTTGGTGAGATTGTAGCCCCTCTCTTGCCGGACTTTGGGGAGGGAACTGCCCTGTCGGGGCGGGAATGGGACTGTCCCTTTTCTGGGAGAAATTTTAAGAAGTGTGAAGATCTGAGATGGCAGACGGCAAGCATATCGGAAAATAGCTTGCGGGTATGCTCGTCATACTCTTTAAAAAATCGACTTGAGGATGGATATCCATGAGTGTTGTTACGAAATCGATTGTGAACGCGGACGCGGAGGCCCGCTACCTCAGCCCGGGGGAACTGGATCGGATCAAGTCCTTTGTTGCCTCGGGTGAGAAGCGGTTGCGCATTGCTCAAGTCTTAACCGAGTCTCGTGAGCGCATCGTCAAACAAGCTGCCGACCAGCTCTTCCAGAAGCGCCCTGACATTGTCTCTCCGGGGGGCAATGCCTACGGGGAAGAGATGACGGCGACTTGCCTGCGGGATATGGACTACTACCTGCGCCTGATCACCTATGGTGTCATTGCCGGCGATGTCACCCCAATCGAAGAGATCGGCCTGGTGGGTGTTCGCGAGATGTACAACTCTTTGGGCACACCCATTCCGGCGGTGGCCGAGAGCATTCGTCAAATGAAGCAGGTGGCCATGGGTCTGCTCTCTCCTGACGATGCGGCTGAAGCCGGCTACTACTTCGACTTTGTGGTGGGGGCAATGAGCTAATCCCTCATTGTTTTTGCCGCACAACCCTTTGCTGTTCGTCGATTTGGATTTAGGAAGCTCATCATGCAAGACGCAATTACTGCTGTAATCAACAGCTACGATGTTCAGGGCAAGTATCTGGACAGCTCGGCCATGGAGAAGTTGAAAGCCTTCTTCGCCACAGGCGAGCTGCGGGTGCGGGCGGCTGCCACCATCGCGGCCAATGCCTCCACCATCGTCAAGGATGCTGCTGCCAAGGCGTTGCTGTACTCTGATCTCACCCGTCCTGGCGGCAACATGTACACCACCCGTCGCTATGCCGCTTGCATCCGCGACATGGACTACTACCTGCGCTACGCCACCTACGCCATGCTGGCCGGGGATCCCTCCATTCTGGACGAGCGGGTGCTGAACGGGCTCAAGGAGACCTACAATTCCCTGGGAGTGCCCATTGGGGCAACCATCCAGGCCATCCAAGCCATGAAAGAGGTAACTGCCGCTCTGGTGGGTGCTGAGGCCGGCAAGGAAATGGGGGTGTACTTCGATTACATCTGCTCTGGCCTGAGCTAACTCCCGGCGTCATTGCCTCAGGGGAGGTGCATTCTTCAACGAGCACGGCGGGCGATTTGCCACAGGGATCTGGTGTGCTAACTGAAGTACGCGAGCTTTCTGGGGTGAGTCGCCTGTTTTGCTGGTCAAGATAGCCCATTTTGTTGTTGAGCGGGGATCCCATATCATGCGCATGTTCAAGATCACGGCCTGTGTGCCCAGCCAAACCCGAATTCGCACCCAGCGGGAGCTGCAAAATACCTACTTCACCAAGCTGGTGCCCTATGAGAACTGGTTTCGGGAACAGCAGCGCATCCAGAAATCGGGTGGCCGCATCCTGAAGGTGGAGCTGGCCACGGGTAAGCCTGGGATGGACGTAGGACTGCTGTAGTTCCCCTATTCGTTCGTTGCTTTCCCTCGGATACTGAGAAATAGCCCTCTGCAGATCCGGTATGCCCAGCTCTGGAAGCTCTGTTCTTGGGGTTGGGGTAGCGGATCTGGCCGTTTTGTAGGGGTGGGGGTAGATGTTGCCTGATGTGCCGACCCGGTTGGAGCCAATCATCGCTGCCCACAACCTGAGCAAGGTTTACCCGGTGGCCGTCAAGGATCCCGGAGTGGTTGGCACCCTGCGCCACTTTTTTCGCCGCACCTATCGCCACATCCCGGCAGTGCAGTCCGTGAGCTTTCAAGTTCAGCCGGGGGAGATGGTGGGATTTTTGGGGCCCAACGGGGCGGGCAAGACCACTACCCTCAAGATGTTGACTGGTTTGATCTATCCGTCCAGCGGCACGGTGCAAGTGGTGGGTCATGTGCCTTACCGCCGGGAGCCGGCGTTTTTGCGGCAGATCACCCTGGTGATGGGGCAGAAGCAGCAGCTCATTTGGGATCTGCCGGCAATGGACTCTTTGCGCATCAACGCTGCCGTTTACGAGATCCCTGAGAAGGAGTTTCGGGAGCGGGTGGGGGAGCTGGCAGAGCTGCTCGACCTAGAAAGCAAGCTGAAGCAACCGGTGCGCAAGCTCTCGCTGGGGGAGCGGATGAAGGCGGAGCTGTTGGCGGCTCTGTTGCACCGCCCGCAGATCTTGTTTTTGGACGAGCCCACCTTGGGGTTGGATGTCAACGCCCAGGCCGGCGTGCGGCAATTTCTGCGGGATTACAACCGCCGCTATGGAGCAACGGTGCTGTTGACCAGCCATTACATGGCCGATATTACTGCGCTGTGCCAACGGGTGCTGGTCATCAACGCGGGGCAGCTCATGTACGATGGCGACCTCGAGGCATTGCTGGAGCGCTTTGCCCCCTACCGAGAGGTGAGGTTGAAATTGGCTCGCCCTTGCCCTGTTGCCCAACTGCAGCTCTATGGAGAGGTGCGTACGGACGGGGATCCGGGCAGCTGTGAGGCGCGGCTGTGGGTGCAGCGGGAGCAGCTCACCCAAACGGTGGCCAAGCTCTTGGCAGAGCTGGATGTGCTGGATCTAACGGTAACCGACCCGCCCATCGAGGAAGTGATCGGGCGGGTGTTTGCGGATGGGATCCCTTCGGCCAGCCCATAGGGTCATTTGCAACAGGGTTAGGTTGAGCGTGGGCTCCCTTCTTCCCCAAGAGGAGAGGGGCTGGGGGTGAGGGTCAGCAGCGAAGGATCCCAGCTTTGTTGGAAACGACTGGGATTCCCTAACCCTTCCCTCAGATCTTCTGGGCAGCAGCCTCGCGCTGGTCAGCCGTCGAGCGTGCCGCGTGCAGCGCAGAGTAGAGCTTGTTGAGGGCATTCATGTAGGCTTGGGCCGAAGCGACGATGATGTCGGTGTTGGCGGCATGGCCGGAAAAGATGCGGTCTTCGTGGCGCAGGCGGATGGTGACTTCCCCAATGGCGTCGATGCCGGCAGTAACCGATTGGACAGAAAACTCGATTAACTTGTTGGGGATATTGACAATGCGGTTGATGGCCTTGTACACCGCATCCACCGGGCCTGTGCCCACGGCAGCGTCCACCCGCTCTTCCCCTTCCGGGGTTACCAGCCGCACCGTGGCAGTGGGAGCCTCTCGATTGCCACACACCACTTGGACATGCTCCAGGCGGTAGAGTTCGGGCACCGGGCGAGTTTCGTCGTTAACAATCGCTTCCAGATCCAGGTCGGAGATTTCTTTTTTCTTGTCAGCCAGCTCTTTGAAGCGCAAGAAGGCCTTGTTCAGATCCTGCTCCGACAGCTCGAACCCCAGTTCTTTGAGGCGGGTGCGAAAGGCGTTGCGGCCCGAGTGCTTGCCCAACACCAAGGTGCTCGATTGCAGGCCGATGGTCTGGGCATCCATGATCTCATAGGTCTGGCGGTTCTTCAACATGCCGTCCTGGTGGATGCCGGATTCGTGGGCAAAGGCGTTGGAGCCGACGATAGCCTTGTTGGGCTGCACCAACATGCCGGTGAGGTTGGAGACGAGGCGCGAGGTGCGATAGATCTCCTGAGTTTTGATGTGGGTGAGGGGCTTCTCGGAGTCCACCGGCAGGCCGAAGTAGGGGTTGAAGTAGCTGCGCCGCACATGCAGGGCCATCACCAACTCTTCCAGGGCTGTGTTGCCGGCCCGCTCACCAATGCCGTTGACCGTCACTTCCACCTGACGGGCGCCCTGCTTGATCGCTTCCAAGAAGTTGGCCACCGAAACCCCCAGATCGTCGTGGCCATGCACGGAAAGGATCGCTTGCTTGATGTTGGGCACGTTCTCGCGGATGCCCTTGATCAGTTGGCCGAACTCCTCCGGCATGACGTAGCCGACGGTATCGGGGATGTTGATGGTTGTAGCCCCCGCCCGAATGGCCGCCTCAATCACCTGGTATAGGAACTCTGGGTCAGAGCGGGTGGCGTCCATCATGGAGAACTCCACATCGTCCACGAAGGACTTGGCGTAGGCCACCATCTCCTCGGCAATTTGCAGCACTTCGGCGCGGGTTTTGCGCAACTGATACTTCAAGTGAATGTCTGAGGTGGAGATGAAGGTGTGGATGCGGGGCTTGGCAGCAGGCTTCAGGGCGGCGGCGGCGGCCTCAATGTCCGGCTTGAGGGCACGGGCCAGGCTGCAAATCACAGGGCCATCGGGGGTTCCCACCTGCTCGGCCACCTTCTGCACGGCCTCAAAGTCACCAGGGCTGGCATAGGCAAATCCCGCTTCGATGATATCGACGCCCAGCCGGGCCAACTGCCGGGCAATGGCCAGCTTTTCTTCGGTGTTGAGGGTGGCGCCGGGGCACTGCTCCCCGTCTCGCAGGGTGGTGTCGAAAATGAGTACGTGATCCAAAGCTTGGCCATCAAACGCAGCGACCGCGGCAGCATCCATAACGGTTACTGAGATAACGAAACATTGCCTTACTATTTTGACATTAACTGGCAGGGGTTCTAACCTGGCTCGGGGGAGATTGGGGTGGGCTCTGTTAAATTGCCATTTGGCTTGTTTTCCCTGCGTTCCTCGGCGGCAGAAGGAGATGGAGAAAGGTGGATCCCGAAGGCGCAAGCGAGCAGTTGTTCATACTCTTTCTCGTCCTTGAGAGGGCGTTCCCAGCGGCCTTCTGGGGTGGTCTCGATCCACTTGAAAGAGCCATTGGCGCGGGCGGTGAGGGTGACCCGTCCGGTCGGAGTGGCCAGGGTGCAAAGGCGCAGCCGGGTAAACATCGATTCTGGCGAAGTTTGGTGAAAGTGGCACATGGGCTCGAACTCCTGCAGGGAGCGTGGGATCCGATCCAGAAGAAATAGAGTTTTCCAGGTGCGATCCGGCTGTTCCTGCTGAATGAGCCAATAACGGCAAGCAGTGGGATCCCCTGGCCAAGGGGTGAGGCGGTAGCGTCCTTCAGCCTGGGCTTGAATCCCGGGATCCCCCAGCCGCAACGGCTCGCGAAAGGCCTCCCCATACCCCACATCTGCCAGCCAGGCTTCATCGCCGATGTTCACCTGCACAGCCAAGTGGTCGCACTCAGGTCCAAAGCGGACATCGGACTCCGTCGGAGTAGCGCGAACGGCGCGGCTCACCTGTCCTGAGAGCAGGTGTACCGAAAACCCCATTCCCTGCAAGGCAGCGGCCAGCAGGCTGTTCAGCTCAAAGCAAAAGCCGCCCCGCCGCTCTCGGACGATTTTTTGGAACAAGAAATCCCGCTCCAGGCAAATGGCGCGACCCCGATGAATGTCCAGATTTTCAAACGGCACCCTCAGCAGGTGGGCTCGGT
>NZ_JANSHW010000370.1:0-3127 GCF_047461815.1 Synechococcus sp. R6-10 | reverse complement strand
CGAGCACCAAGGCCGGGGTGGGGCCGTAGATCAGGTAGTAATCCAGCTCGGGGGCGCGCACCTCGATGGCCCACTGCTCGGGATCGATCTGGCCCAGGTCGAACTGGCTCCAGTGGGTGCAGTGCAGGAAGAGCCCGTAGCAGAGGTTGGGGCGAAGAAACAGGGCGAAGGGAATGGCCTGGTAGAGATTGTCGCTGTGGGCGTCGTAGTTCCAGCAGTCGCGAGTCCAGTGGCTGTAGCGCCGACCCCGTTTGTTGAGTAGCCCCGCCCGTTCCCCTAGGCCATAGATGTGCTCGGCAGGGTGGAGGTGTTTGACCAGGCGGATGCTATCGGATCCCCAGGTAAGCCCAGAGGAGACATCGGCGCAAAACTCTTGCCCTTGAGAGTCTTGAAAACTGAACCGGAGGGGATCCCGATCGATCTGAACTTGCACCTGGGAGGTGGACAGGTGGATTTGGGTGGAGCTTTCCTGCAGTTCAAAGGGAGCCGGCGGCCACTCTTCATCGGCTGGAGCCACATCCCAGGAACGACGGGGCAAAAACGCTCCGCTGGGGCTAAAGCGCAGCCGAAACAGACGGGGGGTGAGCACCTGCATAGACCAGCGGCCCTGGGCACAGATGAGGTGGATCCCTCTGGAGTGGGGCTGGAGCTGCTGCAGGGATCCACAAGTTTGCCTTTGGGGTGGGCGGGCGGGGAATTGGCCGTTCGCGCCCGCGGGATCGAGTCCCAAGATCTCGCCAGGTTCCAGCATGCTTTGGAGACAGATTGCTGCTCTCAAGGCTAGCCTATGGCCGGGAGGGGACAGGGGGTTGCCCACTCTGGTCCGCAGTGGGTTTTACCCTCATCGGTACCCATCTCCAGAAGAGCAGCAGTAATAATCGACTAGCTCAGACCCCAGAATCCATCGCGAAAACGAGGCGGCAATGGCCATGAGGATCCCGGTGAGCAAACTTCTCTCCGCGCTACTGCTTTTGGGAGGGTTGTCCGCCCCCCCTGCCGTGGTGGCCTACCCGGTCAGCCCGGAGATGGTGATGGCCCTGCAACAGGGGGATCATGCCCAAGCCCTACCCAGAGCCAGAACAGAGCAGCGTTTTCGGGTCGTGACTCTGGCAACCGGGCTGGAGCATCCCTGGGGGATGGCCTTTCTGCCAGATGGGACAATCGTGGTAACCGAACGACCAGGCCGGCTGCGCCGGGTTACCGACCAGGGGTTGGATCCCCAGCCCATAGCCGGTGTGCCAGAAGTATTTGCCCGCGGACAGGGGGGCCTGCTGGACATTGCCTTGCACCCTAATTACGCGGAGAACGGCTGGATTTACCTGTCCTATGCCGCTCCTGGGCCGGGCGGCGGGGGAACCCGAGTGGCGCGGGCCCGCTTGGGGGAGAAGGGACTCCAGGATCTGGAGGTGATTTTCGACATGGAGCGCAAGACCCCCGCTCAACAGCACTTTGGCTCCCGCCTGGCCTTTGATGAACAGGGATTTCTCTACATCAGCACCGGCGACCGCGGAGAGCGGCATCGGGCCCAGGATCTGGGGGATGCTGCCGGCAAGGTGTTGCGCGTCACTGATTCAGGAGGGATCCCGGCGGACAACCCATTTGTCGGCCAAGCAGGGGCTTTGCCGGCAATTTTTACCTACGGCAACCGCAACATTCAGGGAATGGCCCGCCACCCTGAAACAGGGGCAATTTGGTCCCATGAACATGGGCCGCAGGGTGGGGACGAGATCAACATCTTGGCCCCCGGCGTCAACTACGGCTGGCCCTTGATCACCCACGGTCGAGAATATACGGGGGAACCTATCGGCCAAGGACTGGCGGCAGCTCCTGGATTGGCTTCGCCCCTGCTGCACTGGACACCCTCAATTGCCCCTTCCGGCATGACTTTCTACACAGGGGAGGCTTTCCCCGAATGGCGGGGCAACCTATTTGTGGGGGCGCTGGCCGGGCAACACCTGGCGCGCTTGGTACTGGATGGAGAGCGGGTGGTGGCGGAAGAGCGCCTGCTGGAAGGGGCGGTGGGTCGCATTCGCGATGTGCGGCAGGGGCCGGATGGACTCCTTTACCTGTTGACGGACGCCCCGAATGGATCCCTGCTGCGCCTGGAGCCAGCACCCTGAAGGCATCGGCTTAGGAGATGACGGAAACTATCCTGCTCCCGCTGGGCAGCTCTTTGGCGGGACAGGGACTTTCCCCAGAGTAGGGCCTGGGAACTCAAAAGCTGAGGCTCTCCCAGGAGACGTTAATGTCTTCCAAAAGCAGCGACTTGTTGTAGATCTGCAGGATAATCAACAAAAAGACGGCGAATAGGGCCATGAAGACCGCCATCAGGGGCGTGGTGCCCCAGCCGGGAGCCACTTTGCCGTATTCCGAGTTGAGAGGACGCAGCAGATCGCCCAGTTTGGTACGAATGGCCATAGGTTCTCGCTTAGAAACCGAACACGTTGACGAAGTCGAAGATAGCAGGCTCGAAGGCGGATCCCTGGTGCTCAGCACCGCCAAAGCAGCCGCCTTTTAAAATCACGCTATCAGAATCTGGCCGAACCTTTTTGTCTTGGGCAATGAATTGTAAACTTGTGTAATACTGTAGTCGAATACTCTCAGGATCAAAGACAACGATATGGAGCCCACCTTTTCCCTGATTGTGGCGATTGCGGCAGTTACCATCTGCATCACTGCGTTTGCCATCTACACGGCCTTTGGCCCCCCTTCCAAGGACTTGCAGGATCCCTACGAGATGCACGAGGATTAAGGCCTGTCGTTGGGATATCTGGGTAAATGTCTGCTCGGTTGACCCCCCGTCTCTCCTTTCACAAGTACCAGGGGTTGGGGAACGATTTTATCTTGGTGGACAACCGCTGGCAGTCTCAACCCTGCTTGAGCCCGGAAGAGGCCGTCGCCCTTTGCGATCGCCGCTTTGGGGTAGGAGCCGATGGAGTTATTTTCCTGCTGCCAGGGCAGGAGGGGGCGGACTTTAGCATGCGCCTCTTCAACAGCGATGGTTCCGAGGCGGAGATGTGCGGCAATGGGATCCGCTGTTTGGCTCGCTTTCTGCAGGACTTGGGGATCCCAGGTCGGGATGGCGCCTACCAGATCCACACCTTGGCGGGGCGAATCGTGCCGCAGG
>NZ_JANSHW010000369.1:0-4153 GCF_047461815.1 Synechococcus sp. R6-10 | reverse complement strand
GGGATCCAAGCGGCATCTGGATGAGGCGAGCAGCAGCTTCCCTGAGGCTGGTCTCGGAAAGGTCAGACAGCTCAATCCGGGCCCGAGGGCGATTGAAGTTTTGCTGCAGCCCGTGTCGATAGGTGGGGTCGTAGTGCTGCTCCAGCAACTCCTGCACAAACTGCGGCCAGTCTTGGGCGTCGATCAGCTCAAACCAACGCTGCAGGCGGGCCTGGCCAAGACGGGACTTCAGAGGCAGCAATTTCCCCTTTAGCGCTTGGGGGTGAGCAATCCAGTGGGGATAGTGGGCGATTAACCCCTTCACCCGCTCCTCTAGAGGCAACTGCACTTCGACACAGTCGGCTTGGGTAAGGGCTTGCCAAAGGGCAGGCGGCAGATGGAGCTGGCCCACTTTGGCACTCTCAGCCTCCACCCAGACTGGCTTGGCGGGATCCCACTGGAGAAAAACCTGCACCAGTTGACTTTCAAAGCTCTTCTGACTGGGCTGTGGCACCCCCCACTCGGCCCCCAGGAGGGATCCCCGGTGACAGGCCAGCTTTTCCAGATCGAGAACTTGGGATCCCTGTTGGCGCAGATGGTGAAGCAACTGGGTTTTGCCGCTCCCTGTTGGTCCGCAGAGCACTCGGTAGGTAAATTCCTGGGGCAAGATCTGCAGCTGTCGGCGCACCCAGGCCCGGTAGGTTTTGTAGCCACCTTGCAAAACCGTAACCTGCCAGCCCACCTGGGACAACACCAATGCCAAGCTGGCAGAGCGCTGCCCTCCCCGCCAGCAGTAGATTAGGGGCCGGTAATCGCGATCTTTATCGGCAAAATGGGTTTGCAAGTGGCGACTGATGTTCTGGGCCACCAAGCTTGCCCCTCGTTTGCGGGCTGTAAAGGGATCCACCTGCTTGTAGAGCGTGCCCACCTCCGCCCGTTCTGTATCGTAGAGTACAGGCAAGTTGATGGCTCCCGGCCAATGATCCTCTGCGAACTCTGCCGGAGAGCGCACATCGATAATTTCGCTGTAGGTGTGCAGCCAGGGCTCTGCAGTGAAGTGAATCGGAGGAGACACAAACCTGCGGATAGAAATGGCAAGCTAGCGCAATCTTGAACAGTTTCTAGCTTAGCCAACGCTGCTGCTCAAGGAAGCCCAGGGCTAACCCTAGCCTATCCCCTCGCAGGTGGACTTCTCGCTTTTCCAGAAGTTTAGGCAAGGTCTCTGGAACATGCAGGATGCCATTTGCCGCTCTCAAAAAAGTTATAGAGGTTTTCAGGCTCTCCAGGTGCCACCTCAGATAGAAAGGTGAGCTCGGACTTTTTCTTCGTCCATTTGGTCAGTCGGCCCCTCCATGATAAGGGATCCATTTTCCATAAGATAAAAGTAATCGGCTAGGCTTTGGGCAAACTCAAAATACTGCTCCACCAGCAACACCGAAACGCCCCGCTCCTTTTGAATGCGGCTGATGGCTTCTTCGATCTCGATAATGATAGAGGGCTGGATCCCTTCTGTAGGCTCATCCAGGAGCAAAAGTTTGGGCTCCGCCACCAAAGCTCTGGCGATGGCCAGTTGCTGCTGCTGCCCACCGCTCAAATCCCCACCCAGCCGTTTAAGAAAAGAACGCAGAATTGGGAATAGGTCATAGACAAACTCAGGTATGATCCGTTCTCTGTCCGGTGCCGCTTCTAGCCCCACCAGCAGGTTTTCCTCAACCGTTAGGCGGGGAAATATCTCTCGACCTTGGGGTACATAGCCAATACCGGCGCGGGCTCGCCAATTGGGAGGGTAATGGTTGATAGGACGGCCCTCAAAAGCAATTTTGCCTGTGCAGTCTTTCAGAAGTCCCATCAAGGCTTTAAGTGTGGTGGTTTTGCCCATACCATTGCGGCCCAGAAGGCAAACCGCTTGGCCGGGAAAGATCTTAAAAGAGAGATCCTTCACAATTAAACTCTGACCATAGTAAACCCTCAAGTTGGAGACCTCCAGGAGAGGCCCGGATCCATCTCGGGATAAGTTTTGTGTTGCGGTCGCGTTTTCCGTATTCATAGGCCTGCGCATGAGTCGATTAGATACAGAACTATAGCCTCTTTGCTTAGTTTTTCCCCTTGTGGGATCCGAGATAGACCTCAATCACTCTCGGGTCGTTTTTCACATCCTCAAAGGTACCTTCGCACAGCACCGAGCCTTGGTGTAAAACGGTAACCTTGCGGGCAATTTGTCGGACAAACACCATGTCATGTTCGATCACCAAAATGGTGTGGCTTTGGGCTAAGGATTGAATTAACTCTCCTGTAGCTTCTGTTTCTTTGTCCGTCATCCCGGCCACGCATTCATCCAGCAGCAGCAAATCCGGATCTTGAGCAATCACCATGCCGATCTCCAGCCATTGCTTTTCTCCGTGGGAAAGCAGCCCTGCCGGAACCCGATCCTTACGGCTGAGGCCAATGGTTTCCAAAAGAGCATCCGTTTTTTCTCGCAGATGCTTTTTGCCCAATAGGGTGGAAAAAACCCTTTTGTCAGGGTTGAGGGATAGCTCCAAGTTTTCTCGCACGCTCAAGTTTTGATAGACCCGCGGCGTCTGAAACTTGCGCCCAACACCCAAAATCGAGATCTCATGTTCCTTGAGCTTGGTCAGATCTTTTCCTTTAAACAGCACCCGGCCTCGAGTAGGCTTAACCTTGCCCGTCAGCACATCGAGAAACGTAGTCTTGCCTGCCCCATTGGGGCCGATGACCACCCGCAGCTCCCCTTCCTCCAGAGAGAAGTTCAGCCTGTCCAAAGCCTTGAAGCCATCAAAGCTGACGGTGAGATCCTGAGTTTGTAAAATTTGTCGGGTGGCGGTGGGAGCTGCAGTGAGCATAGGGATCACATCCAAGAACGGAAAGGCCAAAGGTCAAACCGGGTTCTCAACCCATCAAATAAACCCATCAAATAGGAGAGGAAACTTGGCATCGCTGGCTCACCCATGGGATCCTCTTACCTTAAACTTATATCTTGCACATAACTGACATCCTCAAGAGAAAGCCAGATTTAGGCTGGAGAAGTATTTGCCAAACGCCTGCGCCAAAGCTGAACGGTGACCCAAAGTTGCCTGCCTTGGGTGCGCACCCAACCCACCAGTCCATCCGGCAGCACCAGCACCACCAACAGGAACAATCCCCCCTGGAAAAACAGCCAAATCTCCGGAAAATTTTCGCTCAGCAAGCTCTTGGCAAAGTTGACCAACAGAGCCCCCAGCACTGCCCCCACCAAACTGGCCCGACCGCCCACCGCCACCCAGATCACCATTTCAATGGAAAAGGGAACGGCCATCGCATTGGGGGAGATGATCCCAGTTTGCAAGGTAAACAAAGCTCCGGCAATGCCTGCCAGGGCAGCAGACACGGCAAACACCAGAACTTTAAAGCCGGTGGGATCGTAGCCGGAAAAACGAACCCGCGGCTCGTCATCTCGAATGGCTACCAGGATCCGACCGAATAGGCCGCTGGTCAGCCAACGACAGAGAAGGTAAGCCAAAACCACCGCCAGAACTGTAGTGACATAGACAGCGAAGCGCATCTCGGACGAGTTGACATCCAGGCCAAACAAAGTCTGGAAGTTGGTCAGGCCGTTGGTGCCGTTGATTAAGCGCTGTTGGCCGTTGAAGAAGTTAAAGAAAATAATCGTGGTGGCCTGAGTTAGAATGGAGAAATAAACCCCTCGAATGCGATTTCTCACCACCAAATATCCCAGGGCTGCTGCCACCAAAGCCGGGATCAAGACCACAGCAACAGCCGTAAACGGAAACGAATAAAAGGGATACCAAAACCAGGGCAATTCCGTTACCCCGTAGAGGCTGAAAAACTCCGGTATCTGACCTTCCGGCAATTGCAATTTCAGGTGCATCCCCAGAGCGTAGCCCCCCAAGGCAAAGAACACCCCATGCCCCAGGCTGAGCATGCCGGTATAGCCCCAGATGAGGTCGATCCCCAAAGCTACAATGCTGAGGGCCAGAAACCGCCCCAACAAGTTGAGCCGAAAGCCAGACAGCACAGTTGGGGCCACAAAGATCAAGGCCAGCACCAAAACGATGAGGATCCCGGCCTCCCACAGAAGCTTGCGAGAAGAATTGGGATCCCCACCCGCGGCGGGAGCAGCCACTTCATGATCAGCACGGGGGGAATGAACCAGTTT
>NZ_JANSHW010000368.1:0-6368 GCF_047461815.1 Synechococcus sp. R6-10 | reverse complement strand
CACTGGATATTGAGGCCCAGCACCAGCACGCCGTAGATCCCCACCAAAATCAAAAAGAAAATGCCGTAGCTCAACATCAGACATCCCCCCCACCCGGGGATCCCAGTAATCCTGTGGGTCGGAAGATCAGCAGCAATACCAATATGGTGAAGGCCACCCCGGTTTTATAGGCCGGGTTGATCACCAAGGTCGAGAATTCTTCCGCCAGGCCGATCACCACTCCTCCGGCAATAGCCCCGTAAGGGCGACCGATGCCGCCGAGAATGGCCGCTGCAAAAATGGGCAACAATAGCCGCCAGCCCATGGTGGGGTGCAGCCGGGTATCCATACCCAGGAACACACCTGCTGCACAGGCCAAAGCTGCGCCGATGGCCCAAGTCCAGAGAACGATTCGCTCCGTATCAATGCCGGTAATCTTGGCCAGCTCAAAATTGTCGGCCATGGCCCGCATCGCTTTGCCCACCCGTGTGCGTTGTAAGAAAAGATGCAGGGCCACCACCAACAGGGCTGTTCCCACCAGGATCACTGCCCAATCGGGCTTGATGCGCAGCTCTCCAAGCCGCCACGGCAACTGGATCCCGCTGCGGTACACCTGATTGTTGGGCCCCCAGATGATCTGCACCAGGCTGCGCAGAATCAGAGCGGTGCCAAAAGAAGAAATGAGCAAGATCACCGGGGCCTCCCGGCGCAGGCGGCGATAAATGAGTTGGTCGATCCCAACTGCACAAAGTACCGTGGCCAAAGCTGCTGGGAGCAGGCTGACCCCAATTGGCCAACCCAACCCAACAAATGTCAGGCCGAAGTAGGCCCCCAGGGTCATCAGATCCCCGTGGGCAAAGTTGGCAAAGCGCAAAATGCCAAAGGTCAGCGACACCCCAATTGCTCCCAGGGCGTAGATGCTGCCCAAGACAAGGCCGTAGATGAAAAGTTGCAACAGTTGGGTCACGCTTGCCCCCAAAAACACTTTGCCCTGATAATGCCACGGGTTTGCCGAGAGCGGGATCCGGCTCAGCGCAGCGGAAGGATACGGCTGATCGCGCCAGCGGGACGGAGTCCTAAGAAAGCTAGGGTAGGGGAGAGCGCCCACAAGGAAGAAGATCCATGCAGTCCAGGTCTTTGTCCATCCTCAGCTCCCTGGCAGCTTTGGCCCTGTTGAGCCTTGCCTGCGGAGCGCTGGAGCCATCCCCAGACAGGGATCCCACACCTGCGGATCCCATTCCCACTCCCCAGTTAATCTACGAAGACATCACCCTCACCCAGGCCAGACCGGATGGTGCCATTCTCTGGCGCTTACAGGCTCGCCTGGCCGAATATGAGTCCCCCCCAGAAAATGGTGCCGCTCCTGTGCAGTTGGGATCCGCCCATTTGCAGGCCGTTCAGGGGGAATTCTTCGACGAAGACAACCGCGCCATCCGCACCCGCGCCGAGCAAGGCTCTGCCTACCCCGGCGAACGACGTCTGGAATTGAGGGGTCAAGTCGAGGTGGAATCGGAGCGAGACAACCTGCGTCTGCAGGCCCAGCGGGTGGAATGGCTGCCGGAACAGCGCCTCCTCCAAGCTGAGGGCCAGGTGAAAGTGGAGCTGTTGGATGGGCAGGGATCCCTGCAGGGGGAGCGGCTGCTCGTCGACTTTGGCCAAGCCCAGATGCAGCTGGAGAACTGGGATCCCACTCAGCCAGTGCGGGCAGAGTACCGGGATCCGGATCTGGAGCTGGCTGCCAGCCGTTTTCTGTGGCAATTTGGCGTCGGGGAAGTGCAGGCAGTAGGGTCTGTAGAGGTTTACGCTCCCTTACAAGCTTTGCGCCTCAGGGGCGAGCAGTTGCGGGCTCCCCTGCCTCTAACCGAGTTGCGCATATTGGGCAACGGGCAAGCCAAAGCCGAGCAAACCGGTCAAGAGCTGCAGGCCCAGGAGATCCGCTGGCGCATCGGCTCCACCCAGTTGCAAGCCCGAGGCAACGTGCGCTACCGCCAGCCCGGCCAGGCTTTGACTGTCAGAGGCAACCAAGGGATCCTGGATTGGCAGGCCAACACTGCTCGGATCCAAGGCAACAGCCAAACCCAGCTCACTTTGCCCTGAGGAGGCGGTGGGGGAAGCAGAAAGCTGGCCGAGAGCATGGCAGGATAGGGATACTTTAAGAAACGTATCAGGTGGGTTGTGGTGAGTTTTAAGGACTCCGTCTCGCTGACGCAAACAGGATGTTTCCCCGCCAGGGCTGGCGCTGCTGCAGAACGCCCCAACATCCTGCTGATCGTGCTGGATACCCAGCGGGCAGATCGTCTCTCCTGCTACTGGTCGGAAGCGGAGCGTGCCCGCCAACTGCCCACCAGCCCCAACCTGGATCGGCTGGCTGCCGAATCCACCCTCTTCGAGCGGGCCATCGCCCCTGCCCAATGGACCATCCCCTCCCACGCTTCCCTCTTTACGGGGGAATATCCCAGCACCCACCAGACTGTCCAAGCAGATCTGGAGCTGAGCCCCGCCCTGCCCACCCTGGCAGAGCTGTTGCAGCTGAGCGGCTATACCACTGTGGGCTTTTGCAACAACCCTCTGGTGGGGATCCTGAAAAACGGCTTGCGGCGCGGCTTTGAAACCTTTTACAACTACGGTGGCGCTCTGCCCACCCGCCCTCCCGAAGGCACCCCCTTGCCCGCCCCCTTGAACCGCTGGCTGGCCGCCTACACCCAATTTTGGCGGCGGCTCTCCTATCCGGTGCAAAACGCCTTTGCCCGCTCCGACGCCCTCTTCCAGCTGGCGCTGCACCCCTGGTTTGCCTCCCTCTGGACCCGCCTGCTCAACTTCAAAGGCAACACCGCCGCCTCGATTGCCGACCTCAACCGCTACCTGCAGCAGATGGCCCGCCGCCGGTCGGATCCTAGAGCACGGCCCTTCTTTTGCTTTGTCAACCTGATGGAGCCCCATCTGCCCTACTGGCCGCCGGAGCCCTTTGTGCAGAAATACGCCCCCTATTTCAAAAGCAACCGCGAGGCCCGCGACTTTTTGCGCCAATACAACGCCCAGCCCTACCGCTGGATGGCGCCCCTGCCGCAGCCCCTTTCTCCACTGCAAGCGCAGGTGCTGCGGGATATCTACGATGCTGAGGTGGCCTACCAAGATCACCTACTGGGATCCGTCTTCGACACCCTGCGCCACACCGGCCTGGAGCAGAACACGCTGGTGGCCATCGTCGCCGATCACGGCGAAGGCCTGGGAGAACACGACTTCGTCGGCCACGCCTTTGTGGTCTACGAAGAGCTGATCCGCGTGCCCCTCATCCTGCGCTATCCCGGCCACTTCCCGGCAGGAAAACGCATTGCCACCCCCGTTTCCACCCGCCGCCTCTTCCATACCCTCCTGGAAGCTGCCGGCTTTAGCCCCAACCTTTCCCCCAACGGTGCCCCCTGTGTCAGCCTCAAGCTCCGCCGCGAGGTCGCCCGCCTCAGCTTGGCCCGCACCTTGGCAGGGGAAGATCCCGAGCAGGGAACAGTGCTCAGCGAAGCCTTCCCGCCCCACCTCCTCATTCGGGCTATGGAAAGCCGTAACGACAGCCTGCTGCGGGCGCGTGCCTGTTACGACATCCGCCGTGCCCTCTATGAGGGGATGACCAAGCTCATCCAAACGGGGGATCGTCCCAGCCTCTACAACTTGGAGCAGGATCCGGCGGAGCTGCGGGATCTGCTCTGGGTCGGCGACGGGGATCCTGTCTCCTCTCTCCCTGATGCTGATCCGCAACGCTGTCACGACGGGTCGGCGGGGGAAGCCGGCTGGCCCCAGGCTTGGCTGGCTCGCCTGCAGCAGGGGCTGAGAACGTGGGTGAGCTGGGCAGAGTCCCGGCGGCCTAGCACGGCTCCTCGCAAGGTGAATGTGGAAAGCGATGCCGACTTGGTGCGGCAGATGCAAGAGCTGGGCTACTTGGAGTAGGCAGGGATCCCGCTATTCCAGCCCTCCTTCCTCCTCCCTGTGATCCCGCACATAGCCGTTTAGATCGTAGTCATCCATGTCATCCATCTCCTCCGGATCCGCCGTTGGCCAATCCTCATTTTGCCCGCCGATAATCACGCGGCTGAGGCCGATGTATTCCAGGCTGAGGGTGCGCAGGGCGTTGATCAACACATCCAGCGCCATCGCATCGGCGGTGCCCAGATCAAACCAGCAGCGGGCCCAGTTGTCCTTCTCTTCCAGGGATCCCATGTTGTGCATCAGGGAAGGCAAGGGCTCCGATTCGTTGGGATACTCCAGATAGCTCAGATCCACCTCGGCCTCTTGGGCCACCAGACGCTCGGCGTTAAATCCGCCCAGCTTGCCCAACACGTACCATGACTCCAGCACCTCGTTGAGGTACTCCAGCTCAGCTTCGACCGGCGGCTCGGCAAACTCAAACCAGATCCACAGATTTCCCGGATCGCACTCGCGAAACTCCACTTGCATGGACAGTTCCTCTGCTGCGGCCTAGCCTTTGATCATAGTCCGGCTCTGCTCGCCCGTTGGTCTGGGAATCCGTCCGTCAACACATCTTGCGGGCAGGGTGACTGCACAGAGCCGTGGGATCCCTCCTGCCTATGCCGAAGGACTCCATCCAAGTAGCGCGAACGGCGGTTATGAGGGACGCAGCGCAAGCGATCGCAGGGAAGCCAGTGGCAACCAGAGGGCTCTAAAGCATCCTATACTGTTGCGGCTGTCCGAATCACGAGGAACCTGCCGCTTATGTCTGAGCTTCTCCCTTTGCCTTCCCTCCAAGACCGGGTGGCTGTGGTCACCGGAGCCAGCCGGGGCATTGGCCGGGCGATTGCCCTGCACCTGGGGGCCATTGGAGCAAAAGTGGCGATCAACTACGCCCGCTCCGCTGCCGAAGCCGAGTCCCTGGTGGAGGAGATCGCGGCCCTGGGGGGAGAAGGGATCCCTGTGGCCGCCGATGTGTCTTGCCCAGAGGCGGTGGAGAGCCTGTTTGCCCAGGTGATGGAGCGGTGGGGTCGGGTGGATGTGCTGGTGAACAATGCCGGCATGGCCCGCGACACCCTGCTGCTGCGCATGAAGCCAGAAGATTGGCAGGCGGTGCTGGATCTCAACCTGACGGGGGTCTTTCTCTGCCTAAAGGCAGCCGCCAAGATCATGGTGAAGCAGCGCCAGGGGCGCATCATCAACATCACCTCGGTGGTGGGCTTGGTGGGCAATGCCGGCCAGGCCAACTACAGCGCCGCCAAAGCAGGGGTGGTGGGCCTCACCAAGACAGCAGCTCGCGAGCTGGCCAGCCGCAACATCACCGTCAACGCCGTGGCACCGGGGTTCATCACCACCCAAATGACCGAAAAACTGGATCCTGGCCCGATTTTGGCGCAGATCCCCCTGGGGCGACTGGGATCCCCGGCAGAAGTGGCGGGGCTGGTGCGTTTTTTGGCGGCAGATCCGGCGGCGGCCTACATCACGGGACAGGTTTTTGCCATCGATGGTGGCATGGTGATGAGCTAGGCACTCTACCACGCCAGGGCTAGGCCATCGGCACGGGGTTCGGAAGCCGCAATGAAGTGATCCCCATCCCGCAAGAGGATCTGTCCCCGGCCAAAAAGACCGCAATCCTCTTCTGCGTCCACCACCTGCACTGCATGGCCGCGGGCGGAGAGTTCGCGCACCACCTGGGGCGGCACCGTGCTCTCCAGCGCCACCTGCGGGATCCCCTGATCCCACAGCACTCGCCAGCGGGGCGCATCCAGAGCCGCCTGGGGGTTCAGGCCGTAATCCACCAAATTCACCACCACCTGCACATGGCCTTGGGGCTGCATTGCCCCCCCCATGACACCAAAAGGGCCGAGGGGGATCCCTTCTTTAGATAGAAAGGCGGGGATAATCGTGTGGTAGGGGCGCTTGCGGGGGCCCACCTGGTTGGGATGGCCGGGCTCCAGGGTGAAACCGGTGCCGCGATTGTGCAGGGCAATGCCCGTGCCCGGAACCAGCAGACCACTGCCGAAGCCATCGAAATTCGACTGAATCAAAGACACCATCAACTCACCATCAGCTGCAGCCAGGTAAACCGTTCCCCCCTCCGGCAGCCCTGGCTGGGCCAGGGGGATCGCCTCCCTCCCGATCAACTGCCGCCGCCGCTGTGCATAAGCCTTATCCAGCATCTGGGCAGGACTGACCCGCACATACTCCGGATCCGCCACCTGTCGGCTCACATCGGCAAAGGCCAGCTTCATTGCCTCAATCTGCAGGTGATAGCGCTCGCCGGCATCGTAGGAGATCCGACCCAGCTCAAAACCCTCCAAAAGGTTGAGCGCCATCAAAGCGGCAATGCCCTGCCCGTTGGGGGGGATCTCCCAGACGGTGTAGCCGCGGTAATCTGTATGGATGGGTTCCACCCAATCGGCCTGGTGCTG
>NZ_JANSHW010000367.1:0-1454 GCF_047461815.1 Synechococcus sp. R6-10 | reverse complement strand
GGACACCTTGAGCTTGCAGGAGACGGTCAGGACTTGGGTCATGGTTCTATCATAACTTCCGCATTCCTCCCGGCACTGACCCTACGGGTACAGTGCGAGGCTCCTGCGATTTCTAGCTGAAATCCCGCACAAGCACCACTTCCGAAGCAGCAGGAGAAGTCAATCACGCCCACCCAAAGCCTCAGCCTGGGATTTTTCCGAGGAAGCCACAGACAGCTTCACAATCCGGGCCAGCCGAGCCTTACGACGAGCGGCTGTGTTTTTGTGCAGGACGCCGGTTTTGGCAGCTTTATCAATGCGGCTGAAAGCAGCACTCATCGCCGCCTGGATTTCCTGCAGAGTTTCTTGCTGTGGGTTGGCGGCATAGGCAGTTGAGAGGGAGATCACTTTCTTCATCAGAGCGCGCACCATGGCTTTGGTGGCTTTGTTGCGCAGCCGATTCCGCTCTGCGATCTGAACGCGCTTGATGGCAGATTTGATGCGTGGCATGGTTGAAGGGGAAGTTCCAGCGAAGATCCAGCATACCATCAGAGCTGGAAGCTCCACCAGTTCCTATTGTTCTCCGATGGGATCCCCATGTTCCAAGATTGCAGCTCGCAGATCCGCTTTAACCCACCTGCCCTTTTCTACGGGGTTGCCGCTTGCGATTTGGATCGGGATGGGGCCTTTGAGCTGTTTGTGTGCGGGTTCCGCGGCTCCAATCGAGTCTTGAAGTGGGATGGGCAAACCCTGGTGGATCAAGCAGACGACACCCTGGCCGATGCAGGGCGCATGGCAATTGGGGTGGCTGCCGCCGACTTTGACGGGGACGGGCAGGAAGAACTTTATGTCTTGAACACCGATACCTTCGGCGGGCGCAAGCGCTTTGGGGATCGCCTCTTCGACTGGCAGGGATCTCGCTGGGTGGACCTGTTCTCCCTGCCGCAAAACCAAGATGCCCTCAACTTGACGGCAGGTCGCTCTGTAGCTTGTGTGGATCGTCTTGGCCAGGGGAGCTATGGATTTTTCGTAGCCAACTACGGCGGCCCTATGCGCCTCTACGAGTTGGGCCCTAACCAAATGATCGCCGATGTGGCGCCAGAAGCGAGACTCAATCGGGTGACGGGCGGGCGGGGGTTGGTGGCCGTGCCCTTGGTCTCGCAGCGGATGGACATTTTTGCCGTCAATGAGCAGGGACCTAACTTTCTGTTTCGCAACCGGGGAGATGGCACCTTTGAAGAGATTGCCGCTGAGGTGGGCCTAGCAGATCCCGACGAGCATGGGCGCGGCGTGGCAGCGGTGGATCTGGATGGGGATGGACGGCTGGATTTGCTCTACGGCAACTGGGAAGGCCCCCATCGCCTCTGGATCCAGACCCCCAGCGGTTTTTTTAAGGATGTAGCCCCCCCTGAGCTGGCCAGGCCCTCTCGCATTCGCACGGTCATTGCTGCCGACTTCGACAACGACGGCTACCC
>NZ_JANSHW010000366.1:0-3324 GCF_047461815.1 Synechococcus sp. R6-10 | reverse complement strand
ATGTCCAGTTGCTGCCGATGCTTCAATTCTTCGGGGGTGTAGCCGACAATCTGGGCAAAGGCATCGTTGACCTGGATAAATCGCCCCTGCAAGTCCACAAGGGCAATTCCATTGGGGGCCAGCTCAAAAATCTGCCGAAAATGGTTGGCGCTTTGTTGCCAGGCTTGCTCTATACGACGCCGTTCGGCTTCCAGTTGCTTGGACTCAGTGATGTCTTCGACGATCCCTGCCACCCGATAGATTTTGCCCTCTTTGTCGGCGATGGGAAAAGTGCGTTCCCGCAGCCAAATCAGGCGGCCATCGGTGCGATAAATGCGGAAGACGACATCGGTGGATTTGCCCTCCGATTGGGCTTTGAGGATGGTGGGGAACAACCAGCGGTCGTCGGGGTGGATCTGGCGGATCCAGGCTTGGGGGTTGGCGTAGGCCTCTTCGGCGGAGCGGCCCCAAATGGCTTCACAGGCTGGGCTGACGTAGATCAGCTCTTTGCTGTAGACCGTTGTAATCCAAAACAGTTGTTGCGTATTCTCTACCAGTTGCAGAAAACGATGCTCGCTCTCTCGGCGGGCTTCTTCCAATTGTTGTTGTCGTTCTTTAAGTTGACGGGATGCTGTGATGTCGGTAACAAATCCTTCAAAATAGAGGGGATCCCCTTGGTCGTTGTAGATGGTACGGGCATTTAAAGAAATCCAAATTAGCCTGCCATCTTTACAGCAGACTTGGTGTTCAAAATTCACAACTTGACCTTCTCTCAGCATGCGCTGGATGAATTCGGCTCGCTGCTCCGGATCGCTATAGATTTGGGTGCCGATATCGGAGACGTTGTGCATCAAATCCTCAGGGGATTCGTAGCCGAAAATATGGGCCAAGGCCGGGTTGGCAACCAGGTATTTGCCCTCTAGGGTGGTTTGAAAAATGCCTTCGACGGCGTTCTCGAAGATCTGCTGGTAGCGGGCAGCAGTGCTGCGGCTGTCCTGCAGTTGGGATTGGAGCTGCTCGAGGGTTTGCCGATGCTCCTGGGCCTGGAGAAGGATTTGCTTCAGGCTGAGGGCAACGAGGTCAATCTGTTCCCGTTCAAAGGAACTCAGTTGGCGAGGATGGCAGTCAAGCAGGTGCAGATCGGCCAACCGGATCCCCTGCTCAGTCTGCAAGAGGAAGGATTCATGAAAAGGCCATTGCTCAGCCCCAGGACTGGCATTGAGGTTGAAGGGTTCGCCGGCTGGGATCCCTTGCGGATCCCGGTAGAGGATCCCTTTTGAAGGCGAGTGGGGATCGGATCCCGGCTGATCCAGTTCCAGATAGACCAAAGGTACTTTCAACAGTTGACCCAACAATTGCAACAGCGGGTACAGCGCCGAAGCGGACTCAGTATCCGGTTCAGTTCGAAGGGACGGCCCTTCCCTGGGAGCAGCCTGCGGGGGAGCAAAACCGGTCACAACGGATCTTGGCGAGCGAGAGATGGGAGGTGACATGGGAAAACCTGGCCAAGGAGCTGGCTCAACCCAGTCCATCACGGTGGATCAGGAGCACCTGTTGGGTTGGTCTGTACAGGGAAAAAGAGCAAGGGATCCCCAGCAGGCGCGCCCACCCTGCACCCACTATACTTTAGCGATACTCTGGAGAAACTTTAGTGAAACATGCTGCTGACGGAGCTATCTTCATGAATGCGCCAGATCGCTTCCCCCAGCACATTGGCTACCGAGAGAACGGTTAATTCGGGAAAGTGCTGCTCTGGAGGGATGGGGATGGTGTTGGTGACGATCACCTCTTCAAATAGACCACCCCGCAGGCGTTGAATGGCCGGCTCAGAAAAAACAGGGTGAATGGCGCAGGCGTAAACCGCCTTGGCCCCCAGCTTGCGCAGCAATTTTGCCCCTTCCGAGATGGTGCCTGCCGTATCGATCATGTCGTCCACAAGGATGGCAGTTTTCCCCCGCACATCCCCAATGAGATTCATGACTTCCACATCGTTGTGGGCTTGACGGCGCTTGTCGATGATTGCCAGAGGGGCTTCCTTGAGTTTTTTGGCAAAGGCACGGGCACGGGCCACACCCCCCACATCGGGAGAGACGACCACAATGTCCTCGTCGAGCAAGCCCTTTTCCTTGAGGTAAGCCTGTAATACCGGCTGGGCGTAGACGTGGTCGAGGGGAATGTCGAAGTAGCCTTGAATCTGGGCCGAGTGCAGATCCATGGCCAGCACGCGATGGGCCCCTGCCTGGGTGATCATGTTGGCCACCAGCTTGGCGGTGATCGCTTCTCGTCCTGCCGTTTTGCGGTCGGCACGAGCGTAGCCGTAGTAAGGCAAGACGGCGGTGATCTGCCGGGCAGAGGCACGGCGACAGGCGTCAATAATGACCAGCAGTTCCATTAGGTGGTCGTTGACGGGGCGGCAGGTGGGCTGCACCAAGTAGACATCGGCACCCCGGATCGACTCTTGGATTTGGATGTACAGCTCGCCATCGGCAAAGCGCTTGCGCAACATCGGGCCAAGATCCATGCCCAAGTAACGCGCCACCTCTTGAGCCAGAGCCGGGTTAGCGCTGCCTGAGAAGATTTTGAGGCGGTTGCTATCCGAGATGGGTGGCAGGGGGGAAGGGCGGAGAAGAGGGGCAGGGCGAACCACAGATCGATGCTGAACTCGTCCGCAGCCAACGCCTAACGGCGAGCTGTCGCTATCGTAGCACCAGCACTTGCAACCTCAGCAACTGTATTCTTGGGGATTTTCTGGGGAGGCAGGTTACTATGAGCAGAATGAAGGTCGAGCTGCTGCACATCCACAAGCGTTTTGGGGCGGTACAGGCGAACCGCGATGTGTCCTTACGTGTGGAGGCGGGCACGATCCACGGCCTGCTTGGGGAGAATGGGGCCGGCAAAAGTACCTTAGTTAAGATCCTGAGCGGCTTTCTGCGCTGCGATCAGGGGGAGATTTGGATCGATGGGCAACCGGTTCGCATCGACAGCCCTGCAGCGGCCATTCGCCTGGGCATTGGCATGTTGCACCAGGATCCCTTGGATTTTCCTTCTCTGACGGTGCTGGAAAACTTTATTGCCGGGCAACGAGGGCGCTTGGGCTTGGGGCTGCGAGAAAGCCGGAAACGTCTTGAGAAAGCCTGTGAAGAGTTTGGTTTCAACCTCAACCCCGATGGAGCCATCGGCAGCTTGACGGTGGGGGAACGGCAACAACTGGAAATGCTGCGGTTGCTTTCCCTGGGGATCAACACCTTGATTTTGGATGAGCCAACGACGGGCATTTCTGCAGCGCAAAAAGATCTTTTGTTCGCGGCTCTGAGAAGGTTGGCGGAGCAGGGCAAATCGGTGATC
>NZ_JANSHW010000365.1:0-613 GCF_047461815.1 Synechococcus sp. R6-10 | reverse complement strand
CAAAAACTGGGCAAACTGCTCCTCAAAGCGCTGCACCGCCGCCCCGCCGATGTACTGGCCAGAGGCCAGCAGCGCTTCCAGCTGCGGCTGCAACAGCCCGGCCAAAGCCCGGTACTGCCCCGTCAAATCCAGCAGCGGAATCGGCTCCTCCGTCATGGTGCTGCCTTTGCAGAAGGTGGCGGCCACAGCCCATCATCGCGGATGAGAGCCTGTGTACACAACGCTCTGGCCCAGAAGGGTTCTGGGGTTTGTCTTCCGCGGGTCGAGCTGGCCCTGAATCTATCCACCCAATCTGAGATAGAGTAAGCGCGGGATGTCCTGAGCCAGGGATCCCTGGATACCGCTTTCTAAAGGATGCTTTATGCAGGTGGCTTCTCGAGCAGTTGGCGGCACAGCGCCTTTGGCCCCCCGCCTTTTGGCTCTGGTGCCGGGGGGGATTGGGGATCAGATTTTGTTTTTTCCCACCTTGGCCAGTTTGCGGCAGCGCTTTCCGGAGGCGGAGCTGGAGGTGCTGGTGGAGCCGCGGGCAGCAGGGGCTTATGAGGTTTGTCCTTCGGTGAGTCGGGTGCTGACTTTTCCGTTCAAAGAACAGCTGTCGTTGGGGGATCTCAGC
>NZ_JANSHW010000364.1:0-1881 GCF_047461815.1 Synechococcus sp. R6-10 | reverse complement strand
CCAACATCGAGCTGCTGCGGGATCCCAACGTGAGCTTGGTGCTCTCCCCGCAACTGTATCCACAACGTCTTTGGGGCAGTGAGCAGGGCCTTTTGGATGGGATCGGGCTGCGGGCCGATTTTCGTTGGCGGCAACCGGAAGCCAACGCTCAAACCTCGCTGTTTGCCGAGCTGCGGGGGATCGTCTTCCAGGAGTTTGCTCAGCGCTTGCGAGCCCAGGTCGAACACCGCATCACCACCGGCGATGGCGGAGAAGTCGCCTACACCTACGCCTATCGGGAACGCTTCTTCAGCGGTCGCCTGGGGTTTCAAATTGTGGAAAACCGCCTCGGTGCCAGCTACCGCTCACCCACCCTCCGCCTGGGCAATACCGGCTTGGATCTCAGCTACCGCATAGCCGTCGACTACATTGATGCCTTGGGGCAGCCGGATGAAATCGACACAGAGCCGGAGTTGGCCTTAGCCAACACCACCGACCGCATTCAGCTCTCCCGCCTGCAACTGGGGGCAACCTTGAATCGCTCCTTTCCCCTCTGGAGCCCTCCCAAGACAGCAGCGGATCCCCCACCCCGCTTTTCCGCTCTGCCTATTGAGCAAGGGATCTGGCTCAACACCGGCGTGAGCAGCAGCCAGTCTTTTTACTCCAATGGCCGGGCCCAGAGCTATACCGCCGGCAGCATTGGTATCGATGCGGTGATCGGGGCTTTCGTGGCCGATACCTTCGACTACACCAACCTGAGGGTGACCTACTCCAACGGTTTTTTGGCCGGAGCCTCGCCATTTTTGTTTGACCGCATCACCACGCGGGAACAGCTCGTCCTGGGCTTTTTGCAACAACTGTACGGCCCGCTGCGGGTAGGGGCAGAGACAACGGTAGATTTGCAGTCGGGCCAACAGGTGGATGTCGTCTATCGCCTGGGCTACGACCGCCGCACCTATGGCTTTAGCCTGCAGTACAATCCGGTGCGCCAGTCGGGGGCTCTGGAGCTGCGGGTGGAGGGCCTGAACTGGGATCCCGGCCAATCCTCGCCGCAGCCGACGACGGGATCGAGGATCCAAGAGCCCTGATCCCCAAACTCCAAGGGAACGGAAAAATGTAATCCTGACTACTACTCTGTGGAGATTTTCTATGAGAAATTGTCCCATATTGGGGAAAAATCCTAATTCAAATCTTCCTCGAATTGCAGAACCCTCTTGGAAATCGAAACAGTAAGGTAAAATACAGAAGTTATTTTTTCCAGGATTGATTTCTGCCAGTTGGGATCGCCGTATCGCAGACTACCGCAGTGATCCCCAGGCGGTGTTAGGGTAGATGATAGGCTGAGCAAAGTGGGCTGGTGATCTGAACAATGCAAACACTCGATGCAATCCCCGATAAAAAACGAGCAGAGCGAATAACCTGTAGCTACATCAATGCGACCAGCTCCATTCAGGTGGTTCGCATCACGAATATCGAAAACTGGTACTTTGAGCGGGTGGTCTTTCCAGGCCAGCGGCTGCTCTTTGAAGCGGTGCCTGGAGCCAAGCTAGAGATTCACACGGGCATGATGGCCAGCTCCATTCTGGCAGACACCATCCCCTGTGAAAAGCTGCGCGTTCGAGAAACGGAGCCGGTGACTGCGGGCGCCTAGATCTCCAGAGGCCAGGGATGCGGACTAGGTTTCGCGGCCTTGCTGCTTTCTCTCTTCTCTTTCCGAACTGGGGGAAGGCTGAGGTGAGGGGCTGGCGGAGCGGCGCGGCTTCGGGGGTAGTGGGATATCCAGGAAGCGGGCGCTCAACCTCACTGGGCTGGTTTCTTGCCGCTGGGGAGGCCAAGGGATCCCCAACCAACGGGCCGTGATCTCCAGCAAGCTGGGGGGTGGTGTCGGCGTAGGAGTTGGCG
>NZ_JANSHW010000363.1:0-907 GCF_047461815.1 Synechococcus sp. R6-10 | reverse complement strand
CCCCACTCAGGAGCCGCAGGGGAAAATCAGCTCTCCGGCTCAAACACCTTCAGATCCACCACCTTCCCCCCTTGGAAAGTCCAGTGGGCAAAGGTGCCGGCCACCTCCCCATTCTCATCGAAGTTGATGGATCCAGAGGCGCCGGTGTAGAAGATGTCTTCCCCTTTGCCGATCAGCTCCACCGCCTTGGCCCACTCTCCGGGCAGGATCTCGGTGCCGGGGGGATTGGCCACTTCCCGCAAAGCATCCCGAACAGCAGTGCCATCGGTGCTGCCGGCTTTCTGAATGGCCAGAGCCAGGACAAAAGCGGCATCGTAGGCGGTGTCGATGTAGGGGGTGGGGGGCAGCTCCCCGTAGGCGGCTTTGTAGGCTTCGGCAAAGATTTGGTAAGCCTTGCTATCGGTGAGGGCCTGAGGCGAAACGCCGATGGATCCCTCTAGCTTTTCGGCTCCCACCTGGGCTGCCACATCGGGAGAGCGCATGCCATCTGTGAAGACAAAGCGGTCAAACAGTCCTTCTTCCAAAGCTTGCCGCAAAATGACCACACCGTTTTCGGGGTAGCCAATCAGCACCAACGCCTGGGGATCCCCTTCCTTCAGTTGGGTCAGCTCACTGCGATAGGAAGCCTTGCCGGGCTCGTAGGGAACCGACTTGGTGATGGTGCCGCCCCGCTTTTCAAAAGCCGTCTTAAAGCTGTCGGCCAGGCCCTGGCCATAGTCGTTATTGATGTAGATGATGGCCAGGCGCTCCAGCTTCTCTTCACGGGTGATCTGGGCCAGGGCTACCCCTTGATAGGCATCGGAAGGAACCGTGCGAAACAGAAAATCGTTGTCCTCCAGGGTGGTGATGGTGGGGGCGGTGGAAGCGGGGGAAATTTGCGGGATCCGATTGGGAACAGAAACCGTCG
>NZ_JANSHW010000362.1:0-4878 GCF_047461815.1 Synechococcus sp. R6-10 | reverse complement strand
AAACAAACAGAATGCTATCGCTGCATAGTTGAACAGTGATGTTCAGCAGTGTTCAGCGTAAATGTATCAGGGGATATGACGCTTTGCAAAGGGGATCAAACCCCGTACCATAGAGGAGCAGGTTTCTCCGTTTCTCTGTTTTCAATCCCCAGGACTCACCATGGTGCAGCCGTCAGCGACCTCTGGGCAAAAGCCGATTGTCATCGCCCCTTCCATCCTTTCAGCCGATTTCAGCCGGTTGGGGGAGGAAGTACGGGCAGTGGATGAGGCGGGGGCCGACTGGATCCATGTGGATGTGATGGATGGCCGCTTTGTGCCCAACATCACCATCGGCCCGTTGGTGGTGGAAGCCCTGCGCCCGGTGACGGCCAAGCCCCTGGACGTCCACCTGATGATTGTGGAGCCGGAGAACTATGTGGCGGATTTTGCCAAGGCAGGGGCCGACATTATTTCCGTGCACGCAGAGTCCAGCTCCACCATCCACCTGCACCGCACCCTCAGCCAAATCAAGGATCTGGGCAAGCAAGCGGGCGTGGTGCTCAATCCGGCCAGCCCCCTGGAGCTGATCCAATACGTGCTGGAGCTGGTGGATCTGGTGCTGATCATGAGCGTCAACCCCGGCTTTGGCGGCCAGAGCTTTATTCCAGCAGTGGTGCCCAAAATTCGCCAGTTACGGGCCATGTGTGATGAGCGCGGCCTGGATCCCTGGATCGAGGTGGATGGTGGCTTGAAGGGAAGCAACGCTTGGCAGGTGATCGAGGCAGGAGCCAACGCCATTGTGGCCGGCTCGGCAGTGTTCAAAGCCAAAGACTATGCCGAAGCCATTCGCAGCATTCGCAACAGCCGCCGTCCCGAGCTGGTGACAGTTTAAGGTGACAGTTCATTTTGAAGGAAACTGCTCCCTTACTGAAATCCGGCTTGACCCCAGCGCTGCGCTGAGCCAACTCCTCACGTGCCTTTAGCGCATAGCCGCAGCCCCTTTCTGGGCAGCGTAAGGCCCCGTCCCGCTGTTGACGGCAGTTGTGCCCAGGCAATGGGGAGGCACATCGACGGAGGGGGGGATGATCGGCTGGGGCAAAGTGGGGCTGAAAAAAGTCTGACAAAAAGGCACGCGATTGCGCTGAATATCGGCAAGGTAGGGAGGAGGAATGGTGCCCAAATAGGCGCCCAGCACCTGCTGCTCGGGATCCTCTGGCAACACTTGGTAATACAACATCAGGCGATTATCGGGAAACCAGGCGCGGATAAGCCTTTGCAGGGCCTTCAAGTTGAAGCCCGGCTCTTCAGGGTTGCGAATCAGGTGCATTCCCGCCAGGCGCCCGCCGACAAAATAGGCCTGCACATAAAACCCACGGGCGTAGATGGGCGGCTCCGAGGAATTCTGGGACGGGGGAGAATCGGGCAGATAAAGAGCCTCCCCCCCAGGGCGCAGTTGCCAGCGGCTCCAACGGGGATCCTCCCGCTCGCTAGAAAGGGTCTCCCAGTTGTTGGCCCGGGCGTAGCTCAAGAAGCGCTCCTCGACCATGCCCAGATAGAGCATTTCCATTTGCAAGGGCAGCCGGGCCCGGGTTTGCAACAGGGGCAGAGTGCGCACTTCTCCCTGCTTGAGCACCAAGGTCTCCCCCCGCGCCGAGCAAGGGACACCTATGAGCATAGCCATCAGCAACCCTGTTCCAATTGCCCGTCCAATCTGGCTGAGGCCGCGCCTTGCGAACAGCTCTAGCCGGAGAGGTAAAAACTGCGCCACTGGCTGCGGCTGTGGCCCATTGCCCCTCAAAACCGTCGAAGCAGGAATGTAGGATGAGATCAGCACAGCAAAAAAGCAGGGTAGTAAGTAACCGATCCTAACCCAAAGAGACAAGGTTCTTCGAGAATCTTAATCTGGTCTCTGAGGAAAGTTGCTTGCCAGTCTGCCCTGCCGATGGTTTGGGTAGCGAATGCGCATTACCCTCGAGAATGGCATTCCCGCTGCAGCAGCTTCTGACCGGACAGAATGGCCGGGATTGATCGTCATTGCCGGCCCCACGGCCACCGGGAAATCTCGACAGGCGCTGCTTTTGGCCCAACGGCTGGGATCCCCGTTGTTGAATGCGGACTCTCGCCAGGTCTACCGCGAGTTCGACATCGGCACAGCCAAGCCTACCCCTGCTGAGCGGGCTCTCTGGCCCCACGAGCTGATTGACTTTGTGGATCCCCGCCACACCTACACGGTGGCCGAGTTCCAACAGGCGGCCCAAACCCGCATCGCCGAGGCCCATCGGCAGGGACAGACGCCCATCCTGGTGGGGGGCACCGGTCTCTACATCCAGTCGGTAACCTCCGGCCTGGGGATCCCTGCGGTACCTCCGCAGCCCCAACTGAGAACACAACTGGAAACTTGGCCCCCTGAGATCCGCTACGCCTGGCTGCAGCAGTTGGATCCCGTTGCCGCCCAGCACATTCATCCCCATGACGCGGTGCGCACGCTGCGGGCTTTGGAGATCGTTTACGCCACTGGGAAGCCGGCTTCCAGCCTAAGGCGGGCTCATCCCCCCCATTACCCCATCTTGATCCTGGGGCTGCGCTGCCCAATGCCCCGTTTGGAACAACGCATTGCCCGGCGCACGGCGGAGATGATGGAGCGGGGGTGGATCGAGGAGGTGAAAACCCTGCGGGAGCGCTATGGGCCCCACCTGCCCCTTTTGAATACTTTGGGCTACGCGGAAATCGGCGCTTATCTGGAGGGGCGGATCCCGGAAGCCGAACTGCAACCCCTGATTGTGCGGCGCACCCGCCAATTTGCCAAGCGGCAGATGACTTGGTTTCGAGCCATGCTGGGGATCCAAAAGGGCCATGCCTACAGCACCCTGTCGGGAAGGGGTCGATGTGTGGCCCTGTGGCTGGACTGCGAAGCTGAGGATTTGCCGGAGCAGATCTGGAAGCAGGTCAAGGCTTGGATGGCAGCTCCGACCACTGTTGAAACCAGTCCCGCCGCCGCTGAGCATCGGCTTTTCGATCCGTAAGGATCTCCAACACCCGCACCCCTTGGGCAGGTAAGGGATCCAGAGCTTCGGCCAGCTCCTGCCAGCTTTCCACTCGGCGATGGGGAATGTGGTGGGCCTGACAGAGCAGGGCAAAATCCACCGCCTGGGGCGTGGCGAAATAGGGCTCGAAGGGTGGGCCCACCTCAGCGATGGGCAGCAGCTCAAAAATCCCACCCCCCTGGTTGTTGATGAGGAGAATGGTCAGGGATCCCTGCAGGTGAGGGCCAAGCCGCAGGCCGCCGCAGTCGTGCAAAAAGGCCAGATCCCCGGTTAGCAACACCGTCGGGCGCTGCCGGTGGGCCACCCCGAAGGCGGTAGAGAGAAGGCCATCGATGCCGTTGGTGCCGCGGTTGAAGTAGGGCCGGATGCGGCGGTCGTTGGGGGGCCAAAACCACTCCACATCCCGCACCGGCGTGCTGTTGGCAATGAATAGCGGCGTCTCTGGCGGCAAGTGGTGGGCCAGCCACCAGGCTATCCTACCCTCAAACCACTCCGGCAGGTCAGCCATAGCCTGGTCTAAGGCGGTCCGGATTTGCGCTTCGGCTGTCAGCCAGCCCTGCAGAAAAGTTGTTTGCTTGGCCGGTGCTTCTGGGATCCCGGAGACCCACTCTTCCACGGCAAAAGGCAAATGGGTGGTGGGGTTGTGCAGGGGATCCCCATTCTCAGGGCGGGGATCCAACCGCCAAACGCGGGGAGCAACCTTGGCCAGGGTTTGCCGCAGCGCTTTGCTGGTGGGCAGGGATCCCAGTTGGATGACTTGCTGCGGCCAAAGCTGGGGATCATCCCGCTGCAGGATGAGGTCGTAGGTGGTGATGAGATAGGGGTTGAGGGAAGCGTAGTTCCGCAGGGGAGAAAGCCCCTCCGCCAGCACCGGCCAGCCCAAAGCCGTCGCCAAACGGGCCACTGCCTCCACATAGCGCTGGGGATCCAGCGGTTGAGCCGGCCCCGCCAAGATCACCCCCCGCTCACAGCTGCGCCACTCCTGCCAAAAAGAAACCGTCTCCGTCTGAAAAGGGCTCCGCACCGCCTGCAAGGAAGAGCCGGTGCATGGAGGAGCAACCCCACGAAAAAAGGTCTTCTCGAACTCCGGATCTTCCTGTAGATGGAGCAGCGGCGCAGTGCTGACATCGGCAATGGGAGCCAAGGGATCCCGGAAGGGCACATTCAAATGCACAGGGCCGGGGAAGGGGTAAAGGGTGCGCTCCCAGGCGTGAACCAGGGTCTGGCGCAAGTAGGCCAGGGCTTCTGGATCCGCGCTGGGCAGGGCCAACTCCGCCTGCCAGTTGGGGTAATGGCCGTAGAGCTTCACCTGGTCAATCGCTTGGCCGGCGCGGCAGTGGCGCAGCTCCGGGGGCCGATCCGCCGTCAAAACCAAAAGCGGCCAGCCACTTTCTGCCGCCTCGATGAGAGCTGGGAAAAAGTGAGCGCCAGCGCTGCCGGAAGTACACACCAGGGGAATGGGCCGCCGGGTTTGCTGGGCCAATCCCAGCGCAAAAAAGGCTGCCGACCGCTCATCCAGCACCGGGATCGCCTCGATGTCGGGGTGCTGGGCCAGGGCGTAGGTCAGGGGGGCTGAGCGGGATCCCGGAGACACCACCGCTAAACGGCAACCCAGCCGACTCAAGGTTTCGGCCAATAGGGATCCCCAGAGGGTGTTGAGGTTGCGCCAGTCCAGCCGCCTTGGCAGGACAAAGTTTTCAGCAGTCACATTTCAGCAGTCAGAGTGGAGACAAGGTGTTGAGATCGAATCGGGATCCCGGCGGCAAAAAGTGAATGCGGGCATTGTGCAGCCGAAAATACTCATCCGCCGCCGCCTCCTGAACGGTCGAGTACAGTTGCGTCCCGTCCACAATCG
>NZ_JANSHW010000361.1:0-7288 GCF_047461815.1 Synechococcus sp. R6-10 | reverse complement strand
GCTCTGGCCACAACCCTCTCTATTGAACTGTTGGGAACCCAGATTGGAGCTTTGGCCGCCACCGTGCCTACCACGATTGTGGTGCTCCTCTTTGGAGAAGTAGCCCCAAAGTCTTTAGCGGTGAGCCATCCGCTAGGGGTATTCCGCTGGGTGGTGCGGCCCGTCCACATCCTATCGCTGCTGTTGCGCCCTTTTAGCGACGCTTTTGAGTGGGTTGTCAGCAGGCTCTTCAACCTATTGGAGTTCTCCCCGCTGACGGCCACCGCTTCTCTCAAGGATTTGGAGCTGTTGATCGATGTGTTGGGGCAGCGGGGGCTGCTGGATTGGCAAAAACGGCGGCTGTTCCGTGGGGCCTTGGCTTTGGACTTGCTGCAGGCGCGGGACGTGGCCAAGCCCAGAGTTAAAATGGAGACCATCTCCCACGACAAAACACTGCAGGATGTGGTGAAGCTCTGTTTGGAAACGGGCTACTCGCGCATCCCCGTGCAGGGAGAATCCAAGGACGAGATCGTCGGCATCATCCACCTCAAGCAAGCCCTGCGCCATCTGGATCAAAAAGGCAATGCCGAAGTGACCCAGGCGATGGCACCGCCTTTTTTTGTGCCGGACACCAAGCGGGTCAGCTTGTTGCTCAAGGAAATGCTGCGCTCTCGCCAACACCTGGGGATTGTGGTGGATGAGTTCGGCGGCACCACCGGCCTGATCACGCTGGAGGACATTTTGGAGGAGCTGGTGGGCGATATTTACGACGAGAGCGATCTCTCCCCCCTGCTGCTGCGGCGGCAGCGGCGACCAGGTGGAGCTTCTACCTCCCCTGGCTGAGAACAGGAGCAAGGGGATCATCCCCTCTCTAAGTCCTAACTGGCTCTGGAGGGATCCGTCTCCGCGGCTGTTGGGTTTTCGTGCGCGCCGGGAGTGAGCTCCCCAAAGCCGGCCTCGACGGGATAGCGGGCCACAAAAAAGATCCAGAAGCTGTGGATCCCTAGCCCCAAAGCCCACCAGCCCAACAGGGGCACCAGCCACGGCCAATCCGCGCGGTACAGTTGCTGAAAAAACACCAGCCCAGACCCGCTACAGAGGAAAACAGACAGGTGGGCGGCATAGGTATAGCGATCATCCAGCTTGCGAAATTCGGGATCCCGACGGGAGGGCTTCCGGGGCCAGCGAGGCGGCATGGCAAAACCATCCAGTTAAAACCTTCTCCAGTGTAGAACAGCCGTCGGCGGGGATCCCTGAGACTTGGGAGCGGCATTTCTGCTGCGGAACCCCAGTTTCAACGCCCGTTTGCCCAGCCAGTACACCAGCAAACCCATCAGCAGCACTGCCAGCCAAGGGGCCAGCACCGCCACCACCGCCAGCAGGAGAGAAGTGACGTTTTCGCCGGTGGCCAACAGCGGGTTGCCCAGCCCCCCTGTGTGGTGGTAGAGGTCACCAGTGTGGCACAAAAATGCGAAACTGAGGCCCAACCCCCAAAAAATGGCCGGTATGCCCTTCATATCCTCAGCGTTGATGGGAGTGCTCCCGCCAAGCGCAACTGGGGGGATCCGTCTCGGCTGGCTGAACCTCGAACTCCAGCGGTCCCTCTTCAGTGTACAGGTGCAGGTCGAACCAGAAGGTGGATCCCTGTTCTAGCTTGCTCTCCAGGCAGATGCGGGTTCGATGTTTCTCCAGGATGTTGCGCACGATGGCCAACCCCAGGCCGGTGCCCTCTAGGGTGTGGACCCGGTTCTCGACACGGAAAAAGCGGTCGAAAATCCGCTCCTGATCTTCTGGGGCAATGCCAATGCCTGTATCGGCCACCGCCACCCGCACTGCCTGCGGGGATCCATCCGCCTGAACCACCAGGTGGGCATGTACCGTCACCAGGCCCCCTGAGGGGGTGAACTTGAGGGCATTGCCCAGGAGATTGGTCATCACCTGCAGCAGCAGATCGTAGTTGCCCCAGACCAGCGGCAGATCCGGATCGACGAACTTGCGCAGCTGGATCCCTTTGTCGCGGGCCTGCAGGTGATGGGTGCGCAGCGTTTGCTCGATCACCGCCGAGATATCGACGCCCTCAAAGTGGTACTGCTTGCCCGATTCCAGACGAGACAAATCCAAAACATCGTTGACCAGGCGGGTGAGGCGATCGGTTTCGCGGTTGGCAATTTCCAGGTAGTCCAGCCGCTCCGCCGAGGACATCTGCTCGCCGTACTCGTAGAGGGTCTCGATAAAAGACTTGATGCTGAAGAGGGGGGTGCGCAGCTCGTGGCTGATGTTGCTGATGAATTGAGCCTTGGCTTCGTTGAGCTCTGCCTCGCGGGTGATGTCCTGCACCGTCATCACGATCCCCTTGAGATTTTGCCGCCGCGGATCCGACACCGGCGAAAGCAGGATGCGGATAACACGCTTGGTGGGGCCGGTGAGGTTGACGCGAACTTCCTCTGCTTCTTGATCCCCGCGGGCAATTTGCATCAGGGGGCGGGCCAGTTGCTGCTGCAGATCCTCCGGCAACAGCTCCGGCAGGGGTTTGCCCAAAACGGGATCCCCTTCCCAGCCAAACATGCGGGAGGCGGCAGGGTTGAGCAGCAGCACCCGCAACTCGGCATCCAGCAAAATGGCGGCATCGACGATGGAGAAGACCAAGGTCTCCAACTTGGCTTTGGCGGCAGCCAGTTCTTCGATGTTCTGTTCTTCGTAGCTTTGCAGCCGCTCCGCCATCTCGTTAAAGCTGTCGATGAGCTGGGCCAGCTCGCCCCCGAAGGGCAGGTCGATGCGCTGCTTGAAGTTACCTTTGGTGATCTCCTGGACACCTTTGACCAGCTCTTTGATGGGATAGGTGATGGTGAGGGCATTGACCACCGCTCCCAGGATGGCCAAGACCCACACCGCCAAAAACACCCCAATCGAGACCTCCCGCGCCAGCTGGGTGGAGCGCACCAGGGCGGGATTGGGATTGATGCCCAAGCCGAGGGTGCCCAAAAAGCGGCCCTGATGGTAGATGCCGACGAAAATATCCGTCACCCGCCCAGCAGGGGTAAGGTGGGTGCGCACCAGCGGTTGGCCCTCAGCAGGAGGACGGTTGTCCGGCAGTTGCATGCGACGGGTAAGGCTGAGGGAGGTTTTCACCTCCTGATTGGAGAACGGGATCCCGTAGTAGATGTTTCCTTCGGGATCGGCGTAGAGCAAATAGCGGATGCTGCTGGTGCTCTCAAAGTACTGGCGGGACAGTTGGGCGACTTCGCCAATGCGATCTTCCGCAATTAGAGGGGCAACATTGGCCGCCAAAAGCAACCCCAGATCCCGGCCAAAGCGGGCCTCGTTGAAGCGGGCATCCTGCTGCACAGTGCTGACGGCCCAGAAGGTAAAACTGCTCACCACCAAGGAGACCACCAGCGTGGCCACAAAGAGCAGCTGGGTCTCCAGGCGCAGCTTTTGTTTCCAGCGCGCCCACCAGCGCTGCAGGGATCCCATAGAGATCCCGGTCGTTGTTGGCACTGACATGTCCACAGCGCCAGGCAATGGCTCGGCAGGAGAAGAAGCCAGCTCAGGAGATTGGACTTCGGCAATGGGCTCGGCTGGCTCGACAGTGCTGACAGGAGGCATGAACCCAACGTGAACAGATAGCGTGAACGGATATAGGGCGGTGATTCGCCACCATTCTGACATGGGCAGGCGATCCCTTTGTCTCAGCCAAGGCCGGGTGAGAACCGGTATGGGATCCCGGCTTCGCAACGCAACCTGCTCCAGCCGACCTGCAGGGGAATGGTTGCCAATACCGATAAAGGTATCCCCAAGCAAAGCTTGTCAGCGCCCCTAAAGTTGATAGACTGGAAAATCGTGCTTCACCAGGTCAGAGTGACCGGAAAAATCGTGACCAACAGCCCCGTCAGCCAATTTATCCAACATCATTTTCGCCACTTCAACGCAGCCGCGCTGCTGGATGCAGCCAAAGGTTATTGTGCTCACCTGGAAAAGGGCGGCAAGATGATGGTGACCTTGGCCGGTGCCATGAGCACAGCAGAGCTGGGCCTTTCCCTAGCTGAGATGATCCGGCAGGGTAAGGTTCACGCCATCTCCTGCACCGGCGCCAACCTGGAAGAGGACATCTTCAACCTCATCGCCCACGACTTCTACGAGCGCGTGCCCCACTATCGCGATCTCAGCCCGCAGCAGGAGCAGGAACTGCTGGAGCGGCACATGAATCGGGTAACCGATACCTGCATTCCCGAAGAGGAGGCGATGCGGCGCTTGGAAAAAGCCCTTTTGGAAGAGTGGATCGGCGCCGATCAGGCGGGCGAGCGCTATTTTCCCCATGAGTTTCTCTACCGGATTCTGCGCAGTGGCCGGCTGGAGCCCTACTACCAGATCAATCCGCGGGACTCTTGGGTTTACGCCGCTATGGAGGCCAACTTGCCCATCTATGTGCCGGGATGGGAGGACTCCACCACCGGCAACATGTATGCCGCCCACTGCATCACGGGTGAGATCCGCAATGTACACACCGTCCGCACAGGGATCGAGTACATGATCCACCTGGCGGATTGGTACCTGCGCACCTCGGCGGAATCCTCCATCGGCTTCTTTCAAATTGGCGGCGGCATAGCCGGGGATTTCCCCATCTGTGTGGTACCCATGCTCCATCAAGACCTGGGCCGCCAGGGCGTGCCCATGTGGGGCTATTTCTGCCAGATCAGCGACTCCACCACCAGCTACGGCTCCTATTCGGGAGCAGTGCCCAATGAGAAGATCACCTGGGGCAAATTGGGGATCGACACCCCCAAATTTGTCATCGAGTCGGATGCCACCATCGTGGCGCCTTTGATCTTCGCCTCGGTGCTGGGGTGGTAGAGAAGCGGAATCAATCCATATGCCCGTCAGCGGATGCCGAGCGGGGCCAGCGGGACAAAAGGATCGCAGCTTCCCAGCGGCGCAGATCCTGGGCGATGCGCAGGGGCGTGAGGCCGTAGCCGTCCGGCTCGTCGATCTCGGAGCCATGTTCCAGCAGCAGCCGAACGACCTCGGGGTTGCCGGACCAAGCGGCAAAATGTAGGGGAAGGCCACCGGCACCAAAGCGAGCGTTCACCTCCGCCCCTCCCTGGAGCAGGGCTTTCGTAACCTCAGGGTTGCCCAGGCGAGCCGCTTGGTGCAGTGGGCTGGCTCCCCCATAGTCCGGTCGATTGGGATCCGCCCCCGCTGCCAGCAAAAGACGGGCGTTGAGGCCGCTCTCCACGAAAAACAGGGCTGTCTTGCCCCGCTCATCGACAGCGTTGGCGTCTTTCCCCAGCCAGAGAGCCAGTTGCAGCCGCAGCGGGTTGGCTTGGGCCAAGGCTTGTGGATCTTCTGGTAGGGAGTATCCATAGAATCCCAGACCCCCCACTAGCAGGGATCCCAGTCCGACAGCGATTTTTAGGACCTGACCTCGCATAGCCCTATTCCTCAAAGAAAAGGATGGCGAGCCCCTGCCTGGGCAGAGCCTGGGCCGAGAGCAGCAACGGGTTGCTGAGGGCAGGTTGCGGGGCAGCAGCGGGGAAGAGACGCAAAAACTCCTGCAGCGGCAGCAGCTCGCATTGGGATTCCTCGGCGGCGGCCGTGCGATACATGGTGGGGATGACCAGCTTGGGCTGCAGCGCCTCAATGGCCGCCTTGGCCCCGGCAGGATCGTAATTTTTCGGCCCACCCCCCACTGGCACCAGCAACAGGTCGGGACGAGCAAGCAGGATGGACTGCTCCCGCGTAATTGGCTGCAGCGCCCCTCCCAAATGGACAATGTCGATCCCAGCCATGCGCCAGCGCCAACCCACGTTTACGCCAAAGCGAGGGCCACGGGGCATGCGTACTCCTTGCACCCGGATCCCGTCAATCAGATAGTCTCCCGGCTGAAACAGCACCTTGGGGTTGCCGGGCACCACATCCAAAGCACCCTCATCCAACAAGCGGCTGCTGAGCAACACCAGATCGGCAGCAACTCGTGGGGCAGGATAGCCAGCCGTACAGCCCGCCGGCCGAAACGGGTTGACCAGAAACCGTCGGCCCTCCCCCTCGAACAAAACACAACTGTGGTGCAGCCAAGTCAGTTGCAGCCCCTGCGAGCTGGAGCCGGGAGTGAACTCTATAGACCCTGGGGTTGTTGGCGTTTCCGAACCTTGTGCCGGCGCTGTCTGAGCGCCCGCTTTGCGCCCTCTGGCCAGGTTCACGGCCATCGATCCCAGCAGCCCAGCGCTGGCTTGCAGAAGCTGGCGACGCTTCATGGAGTGGGGATCCCCGATGTAACAACGGCAACAGTTTCTTGAGGTTTCTGCGAAATATTGGGCTGAGCAGCAGTTGAGGCTTTGGCGCTGCGCAGGAAGTTGCTCAACAAGCGCTTGCCCTCTGCAGTCAAGATGCTCTCCGGGTGGAACTGCACGCCCTGAACGTGGGGATAGCGGCGGTGGCGTACCCCCATGATGATCCCATCGCTGGTTTGGGCCGTCACCTCCAGCTCGTCAGGACACGTAGAAGGCTCGATCACCAAGCTGTGGTAGCGGGTGGCCGTGAAAGGCTGGCTCAACCCCTCAAACACCCCCACCCCTCGATGGTAAATGAGCGAGGTTTTGCCATGCATCAGCTCAGGTGCGCGCACGATCTGACCACCGTAGACCTGGCCAATGCACTGGTGCCCCAGACAAACCCCCAAAATCGGCAGCTCTGGCCCCAGCTCCCGAATCAACTCCAGGGAGATCCCGGCATCTTCCGGCCGCCCTGGCCCAGGAGAGATAACTACAGCTTGCGGCTGCATTCGGCGCAGGTCGTCAACGGAGAGCTGGTCATTGCGAAAAACCTGAAGCTGAGCTCCCAACTCCCCCAGGTACTGCACCAAGTTGTAGGTAAAGCTGTCGTAGTTGTCGATGACGACCAGCACGATAGCATCCGGCAACGGCACCCCATTTTAGCACTTGCTTGAGCTGCTGTTCTTGATCCAAAGAAGCAGAGTAACTGGCGCTTTTTGCAGGGGAGCAGTCGACGCCCCAAGAAAGCTTGTATCCTAGAAGGTACAACCCACAGGAAGCAGTGAATTGGGCGGGTTTCCAGGTTTCCCAATGTTGATTTGGATCCCATGAGTGCGCTTCTCTCCCCGGCAACCGATTTGCTGGACGAGTTGCGGCAGCTTTTCCCCTTCGAGCTGGAC
This sequence comes from Synechococcus sp. R6-10, assembly GCF_047461815.1. Taxonomy (NCBI): domain Bacteria; kingdom Bacillati; phylum Cyanobacteriota; class Cyanophyceae; order Synechococcales; family Synechococcaceae; genus Synechococcus; species Synechococcus sp. R6-10. The sequence goes on along the minus strand of NZ_JANSHW010000361.1, from coordinate 141 downwards.
GACTTCCAGATCCGAGCCATTCAGGTTCTGGCTGCTGGGGAATCGGTGGTGGTCTGTGCTCCCACGGGATCCGGCAAGACCCTGATCGGAGAGTATGCCATCTATCGGGCCCTATCCCAGGGCAAGCGGGTTTTCTATACA
>NZ_JANSHW010000360.1:0-1442 GCF_047461815.1 Synechococcus sp. R6-10 | reverse complement strand
CGTTTCCGCCCCCTCGCGAAACACCGCCACAAAGGCCAGAAAAGCCAAGGAAAAAACCTGACCCGTGGCCAGTGCCGCCTGCGCGTGTTCCCGCACAAAGGTTTGCCAAGAAGCCACTGCAGCCCGGCGGTGCAACCAAAGGCTGACCGAGAACAACAAACCTGCTGCCACCAGCCCGGTGATCCCTTCCAGCACCTCTTGTCGCGTGTGGGTGAGCATCTGCTGGAAAAACAGCTTCACCAGCAGACCGAGCATCACCGCTGCCAGCAAGCCCGCGGATCCCCCTATCCACACCCAGCGCTTCTGAGCCGATTGCCCGCTCTTGCTCATAAGGGCCAGCAGTGCCACCAGCACCAAGAGAGCTTCCAGGCCCTCCCGCAGCAGAATCGAAGCAGCATCCAGGAACGTGTAGTCCGACATAGGCTCACCCAGACAGGCGGCTCAGTTTTAGCTGGAGCCAAGAGGATTTCTAAGTGGTGGCTGGGATGAACTTGAGGGCAGCAGAATTGATGCAGTAGCGCAAGCCCGTGGGCGGGGGGCCATCCCGAAACACGTGCCCCAAATGCCCACCGCAGTTGGAGCAGTGGACTTCTGTGCGGGGCACAAACAATTTCCAGTCCGTCTTGGTACCGATCACATGGGGAGCAATCGGCTCCCAAAAGCTGGGCCAACCGGTGCCACTGTCGTACTTGGCCGCCGAGGAAAACAGCTCCTGCCCACAGCCGGCACAGACGTAGATGCCCGCAGCTTTGTTGTCGTAGTAAGCGTTGCGGAAGGGGGGCTCAGTGCCCTCTTGGCGCAGCACATAGTATTGCTCTTCGGTGAGCAGTTGCCGCCACTCGGCGTCGGTTTTGGTGAAGGGATAAGTCTGTTGGGCCATTGCTCTTTGCTCTCCTGCTAAGCTGAGGGGTGCTGTAATCAACCCGGCCACCGCCAAGGTCAACAGCTCGCGTCGTCGCATGATGAGGTTCATCTGTTGTCGCTGTGTAAGTGGCGGGGAGGCCATCCCTACTAGGGGGATCCATCCGCCTTTGTCCGCCACCTGTGGGTTGAGACCTGCAAGCAGGTTACCCGTATCTTAACCCTTCTTTACGCTCCCTTCTGCAAAACAGGGAGATAGCCAGTATTCTATGGGTTCCATTGGCAGCTTCTATCCCCAGCTTCAGGCGCCATCCCGTTACAATGAGCGCAGGTGGGCTGCTTGTCCAACCCTAGACGAGTAATGGAGTTCTTCCTATGCTGCTGGTCGGCTCAGGTGCAAAGTTTGTGCAGCAACTGGAGCAATCTGGGGCTTTGGCCATCTTTGTAACCCCAGAGGGGGGATCCGAAGGGCACTACCTGCGGCGGCTGCGCGGAGCTGGGTATGAGGTGGTCACCCTCTCCAGTAAGGGAATCGGGGATCTGGCCAGCTATTTGACGCGCATTCATGGGGTACGGCCTGC
>NZ_JANSHW010000359.1:0-824 GCF_047461815.1 Synechococcus sp. R6-10 | reverse complement strand
CAGCCCCTGCTTCTCTTGCACCCGGTAAACTCGCCCCCCCTGCTCCGGCAACTCCGGCTGCCCCTGGTCAAACACCACGCCGTCCCCAGCTTTGAGGGGTGCCTCCAGCCGGATCCCCACCTGATCCTGTTGGATCCCCACCACCTGCCCCAGGTAAACCCCCCGTTTCTTGCCAAACCGCGCGTGCACCAGCTCCTGGTTGTTGATGCCCCGCAGCCAGCCTGTGTAGAGCCCGCGAGAAAAGCTCATCTCCAGCTCGTAGCGTTCCTGTTGCGAGGGCTGCCACGGCTGTCCCACCCCCAGCGCATCCAACGCCTGCCGATACACCCGCGTTACATTGGCTACATATTCTGGGGATTTCAGCCGGCCCTCAATTTTCAGACAGCGGATCCCCAGCTTCACCAGCTCCGGTAGCACCTCCAGCCCGGCCAAATCTTGAGGGCTGAGCAGATACCGCTTCTCCCCCAAGTCGCGGCGGATCCCGTCTACCACCAGCTCATAGGGCATGCGGCAGGCTTGGGCACATTCCCCCCGATTGGCCGAACGCCCCCCCAGCGCCTCGCTGGTCAGACATTGCCCCGAGTAGGCCACGCACAACGCCCCATGCACAAAGACCTCCAGAGATAGGGAGGATCCCTTCTCTTGCAGATAGGCCTGGATCTGGGCGATTTCCTGGAGGGAACATTCCCGCGCCAGCACCACCACCTCACAGCCCAGCTCAGCGGCAAACTCCGCTCCCACTCCACTGGTGATGGTCATTTGCGTGGAAGCATGGATGGGGAAATCGGGGGAAAGATGCCGGATCAGGCGGGCGATGCCAATAT
>NZ_JANSHW010000358.1:0-2146 GCF_047461815.1 Synechococcus sp. R6-10 | reverse complement strand
ACCCCTGTTGACCCGTTTTTCAAGAATTGTCCACCCTACTACCCAAGGAGCGGCTATGCAATTGGTTTACTTCACCCCCATCCTCGATGTGCGCGTGCAGCAAAGCACCCTTGACTTCCCGAGGCAGCAGAGCTCTGGAGAGCACCCTCGCACTTTCTTCCCCACGCCATTACAGGTTTGGGAGAGCGGCGAAGCCTACATCGTCCAGTTGTGGGCGCCGGGGGCCAATCGGGAACGCTTCCACATCGAGGCCACAGCCCAGCAGCTCTCCATCAGCGGTGAGATCCAGCTTCAAGGCCCTGAAGGTGCTGAATTACGCTACCAAGAGGTGGAGCCTCAGCCTTTTCAACGCACCCTCAAGCTAGCCAAAAGCATTCAGCCGGAAAAAGTCTCGGCCATCTACCGGGATGGCATTCTCACCCTCACCCTGCCCAAGGCCGATGCCGTGCGGGCGGTCAAAGTTCAGATAGGAACCTCAACTTCCGCAGCTGAGCCGGAAACTTTAACGGTGGAAAGCCAGCCTGCCTAGTCTCCCTTCTCCCCAAGCGAGAGGGGGCAGGGGGGAGGGAGTTCGGCTAGCTATCCCACTGCACGCGCACCTCGTCCCCTACTTTGAAATCCAAGGTGCGGCTGGCGTTGCCCCGGTTTTGCGCGATCTCCACCCAGCCGGAGCTGCCCACCAGGGCCAGCACTTCCCCAACTTCTCCCTCAGCAAAGGTGGCCACGGAGCGGACGGGGATCCCTTTGACCGAGGCGCTCCAGCTTCTACCTTCCACCCACTGTCCGGGCAGGTTGGTGATGCCGTTGCCGAAGTGGTCGATGGCCTGGACCAGGCCGCGACAGCCGTTGGTCTCCATCTGGGGTGGCGGCCACTCCCAGCGGGTTAGTTCTGCTACGTCTAGGGGATCCCCCAGCTCCGCCAAAGGGATCCCGTTGGCCAGATGAGCGGCAACCGGGGCAAAAATATCCCGCCCATGAAAGGTGCGGCTGGGAGAGGGGGTGCGCCAATAGCGGGGCCGGTTGAGTTCCACAGCAGCCAGCGCCGGAGTTTGGGCCAAAACGCCGCTGAACAGGCCATTGTCAGGGCCAACCAAAAAGCCCGTCTCGGTTTGGATGGCCACCGCCCGGCGGCTACTCCCCACCCCTGGATCCACAACGGCTAGGTGAATGGTGCCCGACGGCAGATAGGGGTAGGCCGTCATCAGGGCAAAGCGAGCCGCCGCCACATCCTGAGGCGGGATCCCATGGCTGAGGTCGATGAGTTGAGCCTGTGGGGAAAGGGTATGAATCACCCCTTTCATAATGCCCACATAGGGATCCTGCAGGCCAAAATCCGTCAACAGGCTAATAAAAGGCATACCCTTTTGAGGCTTGAGGATCCCAGTTTAAGGATCCCAAAAGATAACAGCGCTTATGGATGGGGTGGCTAGCGGGCAGCAAGAGCAGGTTGCGGGCGCTCATACACCTGCCCCAAACGCGCCAACTGCTGCACCAACAAACTCAAGAACAGGCCCACATCGGTAACAATCCCCACCGACTCCAGGGATCCCCGATCGGCCAGCTTGGTCACCACTGCCGGGTTAATGTCCACGCAGATCAGCTTGACCCCGGCAGGCGTCATGTTCCCGGCACCAATGGAGTGCAACATGCTGGAGAGCATCAGCACCATGTCGGCCCCCTGCAGCAGCCGCGCATAATCCTGTTGGGCCTTGATCAGATCCATCTCCGTATCCGGCAGCGGCCCATCGTCACGGATGGATCCCGCCAGGGAGAAGGGCACCTGAGCGCGAATGCACTCGTAGAACACCCCGCCGGTAATCACGCCCGCTTCCACTGCGGCCCGGATGCTGCCGTACTTGCGGATGAGGTTGATGGTTTTGAGGTGATGCTTGTGGCCGCCCTTGACCGGGGTGCCCCGCGACAGATCCACCCCCAGCGAGGTGCCGTAGAGATTCTGCTCCAAATCGTGAACGGCAATGGCATTGCCCCCCAGCAGCGCCTGCACATAGCCTTCGCGGATGAGGGTGGCCAAGTGGGATCCGCCGCCTGTGTGGATGACCACCGGCCCTGCCACCACCACCGTTTTGCCGCCCCGCTCCTTGATTTGCCGCAGCTCCCAGGCAATCTGCTCCACCAGGATCTCCAC
>NZ_JANSHW010000357.1:0-3782 GCF_047461815.1 Synechococcus sp. R6-10 | reverse complement strand
CAGAGATAGGCAGGATGCGATCGCTTCTTTCCTGAACCATGTTCAGGAGAGTTCAGCGTGAATGTATCAGAATTAAGACAATCTCATGTCTACCGGGATCCCTGAATGGGATGGGTAACACTGAAACTAGGTCGCAGAAGCGGCGCGTAGCGCAATCTCAAGGAGCCGAACATGAGCAAGAGCTTGCTGGAGCAATTGCGACAGATGACTGTCGTGGTGGCTGATACGGGGGATATCAACGCCATCGAGAGCTTTAAGCCGCAGGATGCCACCACCAATCCCTCATTGATCACGGCTGCAGCCCAAATGCCTCAGTATCAGGGCATTGTCGATGAGACCTTGCTCAAAGCTCGCCAAGAACTGGGATCCAAAGCCGACATCAAAACCGTGGTGGCCCACGCCATCGATCAACTGGCCGTGGCCTTTGGCGTGCGCATTTTGTCCATCATTCCTGGCCGGGTCTCGACGGAGGTGGATGCCCGCCTCTCCTACGACACAGAAGCCACAGTTGCCAAAGCCCGCCATTTGATCGAGCTCTACAAGGCGGCAGGAGCGGATCCCAAGCGGGTGCTGATTAAAATTGCCTCGACTTGGGAAGGGATCCGGGCTGCCGAGATCCTGGAGAAAGAAGGGATCCACTGCAACCTTACCCTGTTGTTTGGCTTGCACCAAGCCATAGCCTGCGCCGAAGCGGGGGTGAAGCTGATCTCGCCCTTTGTAGGCCGCATCTTGGATTGGTATAAGAAACACACGGGCCGGGAGAGCTATCCCCCTGCCGAAGATCCGGGGGTGCAGTCGGTGACCCAGATTTACAACTACTTCCGCAAATACGATTTTCCGACGGAAGTGATGGGGGCCAGCTTCCGCAACATCGGGGAGATCATCGAGTTGGCCGGCTGCGATCTTCTCACCATCTCACCGGCGCTGCTGGCGGAGCTGCAAAACACCGAGGGTCACCTGGAGCGCAAACTGGATCCGGAAAAAGCCAAGAAAATGGACATCCCGCGCCTGGTGATGGATCGAGCTACCTTCGACCAGATGCACCGGGAAAACCGCATGGCCTCAGAAAAGCTGGAAGAAGGGATCCAGGGCTTCTCCAAAGCGCTGGAGGTGCTGGAAAAACTGCTCACCGAGCGGCTGCAGAAGCTGGAGGGTGCCAAGGAAACCATTACCCACGCCGCCCAGGATGTCTTCCGCCTCTACGACCTGGATGGGGATGGCTTCATCACCCGCGAGGAGTGGATGGGGGCAGATCGCGTTTTCGATGCCCTGGATACCAACCAAGATGGCAAAATTACCCCTGAGGAAATGTTGGTCGGCCTAGGGGCGGCGGTCTATCTGAAGAATTAGCCGCTGGCAGCCGGCCTGGGAAAACCTCAAGGTCTATGGGCGAGAACTTTCGCCACATCGGAGACGGGGTGGCCGCCCTGGAAGCGCAAGCCCGCCGCTGGATTGCCCAGCGGCTGCAAGGGATCCCTTACGATCCGCCGCCGGGGCCAGCAGCCAGGCAGGTGCTGCATTGGATCGAGACGGATCTGCTGCCGCGCCTGCAGCAAACCCCCCAGGAGCTGGAGAACCTGCTGCATGGGCTAGGGGGCGGCTATGTGCCCAGCGGCCCTTCCGGCGCCCCCACCCGAGGCCGAGTGGACGTGTTGCCCACGGGGCGCAACTTTTACTCGGTGGACATTCGCGCCATCCCCACCCCCACCGCCTGGCAGGTCGGCTCACTGGCCGCCGAGCGGCTGGTGGAGTGCTACGTGCAAGAGCAGGGGGAATATCCCCGTCGCCTGGGCCTATCCGTCTGGGGCACTTCAACTCTAAGAACTGGCGGCGACGATTGGGCCGAGGCCCTGGCGCTCTTGGGGGTCAAACCCCGCTGGGATGGAGGACGGGTGGTGGACATCGAGATCCTGCCTGTAGCGGTTTTGGGCCGCCCCCGTGTGGATGTAACCTTGCGCATTTCTGGCTTCTTTCGCGATGCCTTTCCCAATCTGATTGCCCTGTTTGACCGGGCCGTGCAGGCCGTGGCTGACCTGGAGGAGCCAGAAGCCGACAATCCCCTGCGGGCCCACGTGCTGGCCGATACCCAGTACTGGCAGGAGCAAGGGATCCCACCGCAAGCAGCGGCGGAGCGGGCGCGGCTGCGCATCTTCGGTTCCAAGCCAGGGGCCTACGGGGCCGGCCTACAGGGGCTGATCGAGGCGCAAAACTGGGAAACAGAAGCGGATCTGGCCCGCGCCTACCTCAACTGGAGCAGCTACGCCTACCGGGCCGATGGCGAGGGAGAGCCGGCCCCCGAAGCCCTGCGGCGGCAATTGGCCCACCTGCAAATTGTGCTCCACAACCAAGACAACCGCGAGCACGACCTGCTGGACTCCGATGACTACTACCAGTTTCAAGGGGGGATGGTGGCGGCAGTGCGAACGCTCCAGGGCCGCAACCCGCGGATTTACTTCGGGGATCACGCCCGTCCCCACAACCCTAAGATCCGCACCCTGGCCGAAGAAATTGACCGCGTCTATCGCGCCCGCGTGATCAACCCCAAGTGGATTGCCGGCGTGATGCGCCACGGCTACAAGGGCGCCTTCGAGATGGCTGCCACGCTGGACTACCTCTTTGCCTACGACGTCACCACCCATGCTGTGCCGGATTTCATGTACGCCGGCCTGGCCCGCGCCTACCTATTGGATCCCCAAGTCCAGCAGTTCCTGCGATCCCGCAACCCCTGGGCGCTGCGGGACATGAGCGAGCGGCTGCTGGAAGCCCACCAGCGGGGCTACTGGCAAGAGCAGGCCCTGGAATTGCTGCCTCAGATCGAAGCCCTGATGCTGGAGATGGAAGCCTACCTGGAATCCCGCTCTCCCGTGGCGAGAGAAGGTTAAGTTCTGCTAAGATTTTTTCATCCAAACCAGTTGTGGAGGGATCCCAGGCCATGAGCAAATCTGAGCTGTTGCGAGAGATTCTGGGGCCACTGTTGGAGGACTACCGCTACTGGTTTGAGCGTTCTCGCCGCTTTTTGCAGGAAGAGACCCTGGAATTTATCAGCCCAGAGGAGCAACAGTCCTTGCTGGAACAGGTTCTGGCCGCTCAAGCGGAGCTACAGGTGGCCGAAGCGCTTTATCAGGCGTCCGATCAAGAGGTTGGCATCGACCCTGGGCTGATGGCAAAATGGCATCGCCTGCTGATGAAATGTGCCGAATTGGGCCGTCAATTTCGCCAGATTCACCCCTCCCCCGACCTGTAATGCTGCAGATTCTCTACCTCATCGCTTTTGTGGCCATTGCCTTTTTGGCCCTGCGCAACTTGGTTACCAATGTCATCACACTGGGCGTGGAAGAGCGCAAGGCCTCTCCTCGTCGTGCCCGCCAGCGGATCCCTCACCCAGAGCTGCTGGATGAAGATGGCAACCTCACCGAGGAGCCTCTACTGGTGATTCGCTCGGCCAGCTTGGAAGAAGCTCGCAGCCGTTTGGAAGATCTCTATTCCGGCTCGCCGGACGAAGATTAGGGGAGTTTCTTGGGCTTTCTCTCTTGGGCGTGGCTGCACTAGCCTGGGAAGGTACTGCGCGCCATTTGCCCGAGCGTCTGGTGGGCGAGTCAACGGAGATGGGATCCGACTTCAACGTGGAATCGGTGCTGGAGGCGGTGCTCGGCAAGCTGAAGGTTTTGGCGGAAACGGGACAAACCTTTGGTCAGCCGATCACTATTGGTGAGACGATTATTGTCCCTTACATGTCTTTGCATTTTGGCTTGGGTGGGGGAGGGGGTAACTTTGGAAAGACT
>NZ_JANSHW010000356.1:0-1356 GCF_047461815.1 Synechococcus sp. R6-10 | reverse complement strand
CCCAGTTGGGTCGACGTTTACAAACTCGATGCAGCCCCCCTGGCGGATGGTTACGTCTGCGCTGTTGGTGCCCCGCACCCTGAAGCCCCGATCGATGCCCAAAGCCTCAATCACCACACAGCTTGATGAACTGGGCTGGCACGACACCAGCGCGCCCAACCAGGCTTTTATCATATACACCCCATTAGCCAACGATACAAGGGCATGGGATTGACCGCGAAGCGCCGAAGGCTGCGTAGAACGGGAACACCGCACAAATGCAGAAAGCCTAGCAGGAGGTTACGCAAGGCAGCCAGGGTTTGGGCAGCTTTGCGGGTGCGACAAGCATCCTCTCCCAGGGCCACATCCCGTTTGTGGTGCAGTCGGTTCTCAATGCCCCAGTGACCCCGACTGACAAGGGCCAGGGTAGCAGCATCGGCCTGGTCTCCCGGAAGGCTGGTGAGGTAGAGGTCGCTTTCCTGAGAAACCGCTCCGCTACGTTTGTGGGTTTTGTGGCGTTCAATGGCCACGATTTGCTGTAGCCCAGGGAAAGATACCTCCCACTCCAGCGGAATCTGTGTGGTCCTGCGAACCTGCCACACCCACAGCGCACCACTGCGCACCTCGTGGTACAGGTGGGTGTTCTCTGCCGGATACTTCAGCACAAACTCGGCCCAGTCTTTCAAGGCAGCCTGGTTCTCCTTGAGCGCGAGGAAGTAGTGCCCCCCTTTTCTAGGATGGCTGCAGCGGTCTGAGCCTCGGTATGCGCAGCGTCTGCGGTGACCACCCAGGGAATACCCAGCTCGCTCAGTTCAGGCCCTAGCTGCATGATCAACTGCCGTCCGGCTACAGCCTCATCCCCCAGGGCTTTTCCTTGCCACAGGCTCAGACCCAACTGTCCCAGATAAGCACTGACCAGCAGCAAAGCCTGATCCCCCACCCCCCGGCGGGCGCTCCCTTTGAGGTATTTGCCGTCCAGGTTGACCACCATCTGACCCGGATGGGCTGGCTTCAGCACCTTGAGCACCTCCAGCGCCCAGGCCTTCAGGGCCTCTTCCAAAGCGCTGACCTGTTGTTCCAAAGCCCACACAAAGCGATAGAGGGTGGCCTGGGCAGGCAGGGCCTTACCGCTGGCGCGCCGCCCGAAGCCCTGTGCCAGCAGCCAGTCCCGCTGATCCTCTACCCACTGGGCGATGGCCAGCACGTTGGTGCGTCCGCTGCCCAGGGCCATCAGCACCAACATGAACAGCATGCGCCAGTCGTAGGTGGTGTTATGGGCTCGCAGGTCAGGCACCTGCATCAGGTATGGAATGGGGCTGGGTATCCTTGGGGTTTCGTTCATACTGCATATGATAACTGCATATGATGAAAGCCTGG
>NZ_JANSHW010000355.1:0-1243 GCF_047461815.1 Synechococcus sp. R6-10 | reverse complement strand
TAATCCGTACTGAACATATTATACATTATTTTCAGTATAGTTGAGCTTATTATTGACTAGAGTCATGCTCTAGCGCTTAGGTCTCATGCTCAACTACCCGCCCAGCTATCCCGATCCCACTGTTGTGGACATCTACCACGGGCAGCCGGTGCCGGATCCCTACCGCTGGCTGGAGGATCTGGACTCAGAGCAGACGCGGGCCTGGATTGAGGCGCAAAACCACCTTACCTTTAACTACTTGCAGCAGATCCCAGCCCGGCAGCGGATCCGAGAACGCCTGACCCAGCTCTGGAACTATGAAAAATACAGCCAGCCCTTCAAAGAAGGGGGCCGCTACTTCTATTTCAAGAACGACGGCCTGCAAAACCAAAGTGTTCTCTATACCCAAGAAAGCCTGGAGGCTGAGGCCAGGGTCTTGCTGGATCCCAACACCTTCTCCGAAGACGGTACGGTGGCTCTAGCGGGCATTGCCATCAGCCGCGCTCGCGACAGCGGTGCGGAGCACGCTGGACGGTATCTAGCCTATGGCCTCTCCTGCTCCGGCTCCGATTGGCAAGAGTGGAAGGTGCGGGACATCGAGACCGGCGAGGATTTGCCGGATCACCTGCGCTGGATTAAGTTCTCGGGAGTAAGCTGGACCCTGGACGGGCAGGGATTTTTCTACAGCCGCTACGACGAACCAGCCCCGGGCAGCGAATACGAAAGCGCCAACTACTTCCAGAAGCTCTACTACCACCGCCTGGGCACCTCCCAGTCAGAAGATGTTTTGGTTTATCACCGCCCCGACCAAAAAGAGTGGGGCTTTGCCGGCGGGGTTACTGAAGATGGGAATTACCTCATCATCTCCGTCTGGCGGGGCACGGATCCCAAAAACCTCATCTTCTACAAAGACTTGCGGGATCCCCAGTCTCCTGTAGTAGAGCTCATCCGCGAGTTTGAGGCCGAATACAGCTTCGTGGGCAACGACGGATCCCGCTTTTGGCTGTTGACGGACTGCCAAGCTCCTCGGCGGCGACTGGTGGCGATTGACTTGGAGCAGCCCGACCAGGTGCAGGAGGTGATCCCCGAGGCGGAGGAGACCCTGCAGGGGGTTAGCTTGATCAACAATCAGTTTGTGGCCTTCTACCTCAAAGACGCCCACACCCAGATCAAGACCTTTGCTTTAGACGGCAGCTACCTGGGGGAAATTCCGCTGCCCGGGCTGGGATCCGCCAGCGGCTTTGGCGGCAAGCGCTACGACACC
>NZ_JANSHW010000354.1:0-931 GCF_047461815.1 Synechococcus sp. R6-10 | reverse complement strand
GAGATAGGCAGGATGCGATCGCTTCTTTCCTGAACCATGTTCAGGAGAGTTCAGCGTGAATGTATCAGTACCGTGATTTTCCTCTGATTGCCGTAAGGCGTCTTGCTTTCCCTCTGCAGGTTTTGCATCCGAACTCGAGGCAGAGATGGGATCAGATGACTTGGCCGTCGGATGTTATTCTCCCCTTGAGTTTACCGGCCCGCTCTTCGGCCTCCTCCATAACCCTGTCCAGCTGCTCCAGCACCTCGCCCGGATGCTTTTCCAGCACCCGCAGGGAGAGGGCCATCCGTCCCTTGGCCTCATCCACGTCGATCACAACAGCTTTGATGCGTTGGCCTGGTTTGAACAAATCCGGTAGCGAGGCTACAAAACTTTGGCTGACCTGCTTGATGTGCAACAGCCCGGTTACCCCTTCTTCCAAGTCCACAAACACACCGAAGGGTTTTAGTCCGCTGACTTTGCCTTCCACCACTTGGCCACTGGTGTAGCGGCTCAGGTTCTCGGACTTTACAGCCGCCCTTTGGGAGAGCACCAGCTTGTTGGCTTCTGGGTTCACCTCGATAAAGCTTGCTGTCAAGGATTGCCCCACCAACTCCTCCAGACTTTCCCGTTGGCTGAGGTGGGAGCGGGGAATGAAGCCGCGCAGCCCCTGCACATCCACCACCACCCCCCCTTTGTTGGTGGCGATCACCGGAACGGTTACCGTCTGGCCGTTGGCTTGCTTCTGGGCCAGCTCTTCCCAAAGCCGCTTCAGCCTCAGCCGCCGCGCCGAGAGCACAATTTGTCCTTCTGCATCTTCCCGCAGGATGAGAAACTCGGCTTCTGTCTTTAAAGGAAAGAGCGCACTCAAATCTTCCCCTGGGCGGATCCCTGCTTCCTTGAGGGGCAAAAAGGCCGGGGATTTGCCGCCAATATCCACCAGAGCGCCATC
>NZ_JANSHW010000353.1:0-2351 GCF_047461815.1 Synechococcus sp. R6-10 | reverse complement strand
GTTGGCTTGCCAACTGCAGGGCTACCGAAAGCCCGCCCTGTACTGCGAAGCAGTCAGGGTCGGGTAGTTTACGGCAAGTCAGGAATAACTCCCATCCATTTCCACCCGCTACTGCAGGGATCCCCAGGGGGCATTAGGCCGATAATGGACAGGTAGCGTTGGGGGTTCCAAGCATGCTGGAGATGATCTTTAACGGGGCCAACTGGTTTGCTTTGCCCTTTTGGGCCTTGATGATTCTGCTGCCGGGTTGGAAGGTAACCCGCAAAGTGATGGAATCGCTTTTGCCCATCGCTCTTTTGGCGGCGGTTTATTTGTATCTTTTGGTCACCGGGTTTAATGCCGATGTTCTCAAGGAATTTTCCGACCCTCAACTGTCTCTGACCAGCCTAACCGACCTATTCAGTCAACCCGCCGTTATGGCGACGGGATGGGTACACTACATCGTCATGGATTTGTTTGTGGGCCGCTGGATCTTCTTGGAAGGGTGGGATAAGCGAGTATGGACAACCCATTCCCTGATTTTGTGCTTGTTTGCCGGGCCAGTGGGCTTGCTCTCCCATTTGCTTACGGTGGCAGTTGTCCAGGCACGCCGGCAAAACCAGGCGCAAGGAAGGACTCAAGAGACAGGAGTGCCACAAGAGTTGGCTAACCCCTAGGGATAGGCTCTATCGAATAGGGATCCAGGCTCGCATAGCAGGAGGAAGTCCTAAGAGGCTAGGATCAGGGGTAGGAGCCCTCAGCCTTGAGGCCAGAGGAACTGTTTGATGAGGAGTGGAGGCATAGCTTGGTTTTTGCGTCCTCAGCGGTGGCTGTGGAGCGGCCTTGGAGCAGCAGCCCTTGTGGCCCTCACGGCTGGGGCTAGTTGGGCACGGCTTTTGTTGGAAGTGCGCATGACCATGGGCCTGCCCATTAGCCCTAACTACTGGTACATGGTGGCCCTTATGGTACATGGTGGCCCTTAGCCGAGCTGGTAGCCCTGGCCCCACCGCCAACCTGGTAGATCCCAATGTCCGGGTTGGGCCCAACGAGTACACCTTTGTGCGCGACTGGGACTACCTGATTCGGGTTACCCCTCTTAACGAGGAGGCCGTTTTGCAAGCTACCATCCAGCGCTTTGGTGAGCAGGAGCGAGAGTTTGCCGTTGGCTTTAACCAAGTGCGGGTGGAGCGCGTTAACCGGGACCGCGACACCCTTAGGTTTCGGATTGACCTTTCGGAGCTCCAAGGTCTGGACGGGCAAAACCAGGATATCCAGGTGGCTTTGCTCACTGCCCGCGCCCCTTTTCGCGTGGCTCCTGAAGAGACCAATCTAGCCATTGATGCCACCCGCGACGAACTGCCCAACTACTATCGCCTTAGTCTCTCCAACCAGCGGCAGGTGGTTGTCGACGATCCCCAGCGCCAAGAGACCATGCGCCGCAGCCGTGAGTTACTCCAGCAAAGTGGATCTGGAAGCGGCCTCACCCGCGAGCTCATTGAGGGAGGAGCCCTGGAGATTTTGGCTGCCAACATCCTCACCTTTGAGCTACGCCTTCTTTCCTCTTCCAGTTTCTAGAGAGAAACCTTAATCTATCCAGGTGGCCTCTGGCTTTGGCCTGAGAATGAGAGCAGGGGGACTGCCGTGGTGCAGGCAAGATGGGAGCACTTTGAACACATGGCTGACATTGGTGTCCGCGGCTATGGGGCAACGCCGGAGGAAGCCTTTGCCCAGGCAGCTTTGGCCCTGACTGCGGTGGTCACTAGCGTGGATGAAGTAGCTCCCAGAGAACACCTAGAGATCGAGCTAGGAAATGCAGGCGATCTGGAACTGTTGTTGGTGGATTTCCTGAACGCAGTGATCTACGAGATGGCCGTCAGAGGCATGCTCTTTGGAAAAGTCGAAGTGCACCTGGCAAAAGAGCATCTCAAGGCCAGCCTGTGGGGGGAAAGAGTTGACCATGCCAAGCACCGACCGGCGGTAGAAGTTAAGGGGGCAACTTACACGGAACTCAAGGTAGCCCGAGAGGGTGAGCTTTGGGTGGCCCAGTGCGTGGTGGACGTGTAAGGGGAGGCAACCTATGGATATCAAGAAACTTGAGCGTGTGGATGAGACAGTCTGGCGCATTCCTCCAAAAGGCAGAATGCGTGTCCCGGTCTTGATCTTTGCCGACGAGGAGTTAATCCGGGAAATGGACGACAAAGTGGCCGAGCAGGCCAGCAACGTGACCACCTTGCCAGGGATCGTTGGAGCCTGCTACGTGATGCCAGACGCCCACTGGGGCTATGGCTTTCCCATCGGTGGGGTGGCGGCCTTTGATGCGGAAGCAGGGGGGGTGATTTCCGCCGGCGGCGTGGGATTTGACATCTCCTGCG
>NZ_JANSHW010000352.1:0-2667 GCF_047461815.1 Synechococcus sp. R6-10 | reverse complement strand
TCGGACTCGCAGCGCAGTTCGACCTACACGAAGCACACGGCGGCGGTGACGTCCGAAACCTCCACGCGCACATCCTCCTAACAACCAGAACCGTCGATAATGCCGGACGCTTCGGCGCGAAAGTCCGACCCCTGAGTCAAAAACCAATCATCAGAGACCTGCGCCTCGCGTGGGAAGAAAGAGTCAACCGAGCGCTCGCGAGCGCGGGCCGACACGAGCGAGTGAGCTCCGCAAAGCGTCCAGAGAAAGAAGCGCGGAAGCATCTTCCTCGGGCAGTCTTCGAAAGACTACGCCTAGCGGAGGCCCAGGCCCTACGGGCCAAGGCAGACCTCGCAGCGGCGGACGCAGCCTTGCGCGCCGCCGAGAGAGAGAAAGCGATAGTCGAGAGAGCAGTGAGTCTCTGGGCGCACGGAACACCGGAGAAGCCGCCGACCACGCCTCCTCCGAAACCGACCCCACCTGTCCGGAGGGGGGAGGAGCGTTGAGGCCAAGCAACGCTTCAAGGTAGCGACGGACGCCTGCACCACCTTCCGCACAAGCAGCAGATAGCAGCGCGGTGCGATCAAGACCGGCGGCTTTCGCAGACTCCCACACATGCGGCGCGATGAGAGCTACAATGCTCTCATCATCAGCAGCACGCGGCGTAGCTGCATCGACGTCAGAGACGTCGCCGAGCCCGGCAGCCGCGCGCAGACCCTGAGAGAAACGCAAGACGCTTCGCCGCTTCATTGCCGCGGCATACTCAGCCCAGAGAGAAGCAGATTCAGCATCGCCTTCATAGGCACGGAGAAGCAACGCGAACGGCGTCAGTGCGCCGTACCGACCATGTTTGGAACAAGCACCAGCGACTTCGGCGGCAATGTCCCATTTCGTCAGATACCTGGACGCCTGCTCCCCGGCCTGCGCCTGAAAGCCTGCCCGACCAACGCGGAGGCTCTTGCCTGCCGCGCTGGCCCGCCAGGCTTGACGCAAAGCGCGAACACGCCGAAGCGCCTTACCTACCGACGGCGCACGGACAAAAAAGAGAATGTGTGTGTGCGGATGCCAGCCGTGCTTGCCGTATGTTGTTTCGAACGCCGAGATTGTCCCAGCAAAGCTCTTAGCAGCTTCGCGGTAAGCACGATGCTGTCGCCAAGAACGGAGAGCTTGACGCTGACGGTCTAGAAGCTCAGCTAGGTTATCACCGGCTTGATGAGACGTCGTTAAAGTCAAGAAAACCGGTTGAAGACCTTGACCGGTCGCCCAAGCAATCACCCGGGCAACCTCCTCTCTTCTCGTCTTCGCTAAGCGCGGACCACACACCGGACAGAGATGAGAGCCGCACACGACCAAGCCGCCGAGCCGAGCGCGGTCGGCTCCGCCGTCCGCTCGAACTCGACCTCTGACTTCGACCGAGTTAGACGGCAAGAGACGTCGCCAGAAACACGACGAGAGACCGCCATGATCGGTCAGACTAGCCGCATACCGTTGAAGACGGAATCGCGTAGGAGAGCGGCCAACAAACTCCTCTATGGGTCTACCAAGGGTGGGCGCGTGCGCGCCCACCTCCGCCACCCTGTTGCCAACGGCGGGAGTAGTGCATATCTCTTGTCGCGTGGGAGGCTTTGGCATTTGGGACTCCTACATCCGGCGGCGGCGGCAACCGCGTGGCCGGAACCTTTTGAGAGGCGGAGCCCGCTAAGCTCCGCCTCTCATGCATTTAGTGCTCGTTAAGGGCTAGGAACAGAGATAGAGCGCGCTTGACGGCGACGCAGAGACGCGACTTCGTCAATGAGATGCTCGAGCACACGCTTGCGGTCGGCATCTGACAGAGCGTCAGCAATCGAAGACATGAGAGCTTCCGGCTCTTTACCGTCTTTGACGATGAGCGAAGCCCAACGGGCAATCACAGCGCCGCCGAGAGCCGCACGCGCTCTCGACCGCTCAACCCGACGGAAGCGCTGAATCTCGGCCTCGGCTTCGGCTAAGCGGCGCGCGGCTTCTTCGCGCTGCGCCTTCGCTTTCTCGGCAAGCTCTTGCGCGCGACGAAGAGCAACGAACGGATTGACGCGACGACGTCTCACGACCGTCTCAGCAACCTCCTGACTCATCGACCTAATACTCCGACAACCTACAGCTCTACGCTACCTAGTGCTCGGCGACGGGCGAGACTAGATCCAGAGAAACAGAGTAAGGCCCGCTATCAGCAATCTGCACCGGCCCGAGGCCGGCGCAGATTGCTGGGCGGGGTCGCTGCCTGCCGGCAGCGACGGGGGCGCTACCGCGCCCCCTGGAAGGAGAACGCCATGGCGACATACCACTTCGCAGCCCGACCGGTATATCTCGGCTACGCACAAGCGGCATCCGCCTATCGACGTCGGAGCGACAAGCACGCGCTCCGGGGCGGATACGAAGGCGGCGGCACGATAGGATGGAGCGGAGACGTCCGAGAACTATGGAAAGCCGCAGAGACAGCGGATACACCGAAACGCCGACAACCCGAGAAGCACAGACCCCAGCGCCGCCAAGTCGCGATCGCGATTACAGTAGCGCTGCCGCATGAGCTACCGTTCGAAGACCGGCTACGGCTCGTGCGCGGCTTTTGTCTCGGCTTGAGAGATCGCTTCGGACTCGCAGCGCAGTTCGACCTACACGAAGCACACGGCGGCGGTGACGTCCGAAACCTCC
>NZ_JANSHW010000351.1:0-954 GCF_047461815.1 Synechococcus sp. R6-10 | reverse complement strand
GATTTCTATCTACATTCTGTATTATAAGCTACGGTTTTGGGGTGTTGTCAGCAACTTTTAACAAAAATTTCCACTGAGTTTCTGGCCAGCTTCCTCTAATCGGGACTAGTCAGCCGGGATCCCTGGGGGAAGTAAGGTGCAGGGCTTGGGGCCAGGTTCTCCACTCTGTCCGAGATGCCAGAGGAAGCATTATCGTGGAAGAATCCTCAGGATTGGCTACAAAAGTTCACATTCCTCGGTGAGTGCCCTGTGCAGGAAGACTTTCGTCTGATTTTGGACATTGTGACGGTATTGGCGGCAGCGGCAGCAGGTGGATTCTTGGCTTCGCTGCTGAGGCAGCCGGTGTTGCTCGGCTACTTACTGGCCGGGATCTTGGTGGGGCCAACCGGGTTGGGGTGGATCAAAGAGTTGGTTCAGGTGGAAACCTTGGCCCAGTTTGGGGTGACCTTTTTGCTGTTCACCTTGGGGGTGGAGTTTTCCCTGAAAGAATTGCGCAAAGTGCGGGGGATCGCCGTTGGCGGCGGCATTTTGCAAATTGGCCTGACGATTTTGATCACGGCGGTGCTGGCGGTGGTCAGCGGCTGGTTGACGCCGGTGCAAGGGATCTTTTTGGGGGCCGTGCTCTCCTTGTCCTCGACTGCCGTGGTGCTGAAAAGTCTCACTGAGACCAACCAAATGGGCACTCCCCAAGCCCAGGCCATGCTGGGGATCCTGATTGTGCAAGATTTGGCGGTGGGGCTGATGTTGGCGGTGTTGCCGGCTTTGGACTCTCCCCTGCCGGAGCTGGCGGGATCCCTGGTCAAGTCGGTAGCGGAAATTGGCCTGGTGGGGCTGGGGGCAGTGGTGAGTGGCATTTGGCTCGTTCCGGCCTTCTTGCGGCTTTTGGCTCAGCAGGAGAGCAAAGAGGTGTTTTTGCTGGGGGTGATCAGCCTCTGCGTGGGGATTGCCCTGTTG
>NZ_JANSHW010000350.1:0-8167 GCF_047461815.1 Synechococcus sp. R6-10 | reverse complement strand
TGGCCAGCAGGAATTGGCAGGGGGATCAGCTTTCCTCTGCAAAAGATTTACCAGAGAGTCTGGAGAAACCGGCGGATTCCAGTTCTGAGGCAGCAGCACCAACTCCTGCCCCTTCCCCCACCCCCAGCGCCGCCGTTCGCCAAGAACGTTGGCAGCAGCAGCTTTGGCAGCTGAGCGTCGAGTTTGCCCGCTACGGCGTTCTCGATTATCTACAGCAGGCCGCCCAACCCGCCCAGAGGCTGGGGATCCCGGTGGGGGCTGTCTTCTTCCCAGAAGGCAACCAAGCAGTAGGAGAAGGGTTTGACGCTCGTCTGCAACCCTGGGACCGCTTTGATCCGGGTATGGAATGGCACCCAATGGCCTATGCCAAGTGCGAGGATAGCTCCTGTGTGGCGCAGCAGGTGGAGCAGGTCCTGGCTGTGGCCTCTCCCCAAACCTTTGTCTGCCCGGCCATTGCCGGTCTATGGGGACAAGCCCAGCGGCAACGCCCCAGCCTGGAAACCCAAACAGCAGAGCTGGCCCGCCGCTTCCCGCAGTTGCCCTGTGTGAGTCACTTCGCCCTCTCCTGGATCGAGCCGGAGCTGGAGCGCAGCCGTCGCACCTGTCAACTCTAACGCCCATCCCAATCTGAAAGTTAGGAATTCTGAACTTATGAGCCCTGAGCAATTTGATCTGATTAACCGCCTGTTTCAACTGACTTTTCAGATCGGGGATCGCTTGGGCTGTGAATCCTCAGATCCTGCTCAATTGTTGCTGACCAACCGGCCCAGCCTGGAATCCAGTTGCACATTCTTTCCTTCCGATTTCACCTACGAAGCCTTGGATCCCCAAGTGTGGGCCGACTACATGGCGGAAGTTCCGGCCTTAGCGCAGATGGCGAATATTTTGCAACCTTATCCTTTCACCTGTGGCATTTATCGCCAAGACGAGGTTTCGTGGTGGATTTGCGCCTTTTGGGCAGCCCAAGAGGACTTGGGAACCAACTTGCTCTTGCGCGCCCACAGAGTCGAAACTTAGGCGCTTGAGCCCTATCTCCTCTCCCTCATCGAGACGGGGATCGGCGTTACCGGAATCAAAGGGGCTGATAGCAGTCGTGGTTTTTATTACCATCTATTTCAACTGATCGCGCTAGCGGGCCAGAGGCCTTAGCAGGAAGCAACCGGCCGTTTGTTTCACCTTGACGGTGAGATAAATGACTATGCGTTGTGGAACGGTTTATTGCAATTGACCTACTCGCGACCGCTATAGCTGGCTTCCGCCCAGAGCGTGAGCTGGGGGCCTTACGGCACTCCTTCGTAAATCACATAGACTCCGGCGCGCTCAGGCCGAGAATGCCGGTGAGGACGTTAAACAAAACCTGCTGCGTGGCCTGCACCAATTGGATGCGGGCTTGGGCCAAAAGGGGATCCTCTTTCAAGAGCGGCAAAATACGGCAGTTGTCGTAAAACTTGTTGAAATCGGCGGCGATGGCTTCTGCATAGCGGATGATCTTGTGGGGAGCGCGCTCTTCGGCAGCGGCGATCAGCTCATCCGGCAAGGCCAACAAGCGCAGCAGCAGGGCCCGCTCTTCTGGCTCTTTGTAGGGCAGTTTTTGTTGCTCCGTCAAAGGGACTTTGTTGGTCAGTTCAACCTTTTCTTCTTCCTGTAGCCGCCGCAGCAGAGTGCAACAGCGGGCATGGCTGTAGTGAACATACACGACCGGGTTATCGAAAGTTTGCTTGACGGCCAAATCCAAATCGAAGTTGATGGGGCTGTCCATGCTGCTGCTAAGCAAAAACCAGCGGGCTGCATCGACCCCCACGCCAATTTCTGGATCTTCGATCAGGTCATTGAGTGAGACAAAGTTGCCGGTGCGCTTGGACATGCGCACTTCGGTTTTCTCACCGGTTTGCGGGTCGGTTTTGAACAATTTGACAAATTGTCCAATCAAGATTTCCAGCTTGACATCTGGGCTGAAGGCACCCACCGCCGCCTTTAAGCGGCCGATATAGCCATGGTGATCCGAGCCAAGAATGTTGATCAGCCGGTGATATCCCCGCTGCACTTTATCCCGGTGGTAGGCAATATCGGCGGCTAGATAAGTGAACGAACCATCGGCCTTTTGCACTACCCGATCCTTGTCGTCGCCAAATTCTTGGGTTTTGAAATAGACGGCCTCTTCGGCCCCTGGCTTGGGATCCTCACCCCGCGGCGCTTTGGCTTTGTAGAGAAAGCCGCGCTCTTGCAGCTCCTGCAAAGCTTGCTGGATGGCGCTCAGGCCTGTCTGGGGATCGGGGGTGTGCAGGCGGCGCTCGCTAAACCAGTGATCAAACTCGGTGCGTAGTTGTTGCAGGGTCTGCTTTTGCCAGGCCAGCATTTCCCCATAGGCAAAATCGGTGTACTCCTCTAGGGTGGTGGGCAGAGGGCGGATCCCGGCCTTGACCTGACCCAACAGCCGCCGGGCAATATCGACCAAGTAACTGCCATGGTAGGCATCTTCGGGCAGAGCCACCTCTTCCCCCTGCAGTTGCCGCACCCGCACCTCCAGAGACTGGCCCAAGAGCCGCATCTGGTTGCCGGCATCGTTGATGTAAAACTCCCGCTCCACCTGGTGGCCCGTCCAGTGCAGCAAGTTGGCCAACGTAGAGCCAACGGCAGCCCAGCGCCCATGGCCGACGTGCAAAGGCCCCGTCGGGTTGGCGGAGACAAACTCCAGCAGAATGCGCTCAGGATGGGGAATGGCTGTTTTGCCGAAGTTTTCTCCCAGATGCAGCAGCTCCTGCAGGCGCTCGGCCAAAAAGGGATCCCCCAGCCGGAAGTTGAGATACCCTCCTCCCGCCACCTGAGTTTCGATGTCCGGCAGATCCAAGTGTTTTTGCAGGGTTTGGGCGATCTGGGCCGGTGCTAGGCGGCAGAGCTTGGCCATGCCCAGGGGGGTGGGACAGGCGTAATCGCCGTAGCGAGGGTCGCTGGGGATCTGGATCACGGGGGCAATCGCTGTGGCTTGCTGGGGGGCCAGGGATCCCAGTTGCCCCGCCTCTGAGGCCCGTCGAATGCTCTCGGCTACGGCGGCGGTGAGAAACCGAATCAGCGAGGTGGATACGGGTTGAGTGGCCATGGCTGTTCGTGTCGGCAGACGTCGAGAGAGGTTCCAGGGATGCCTGGGGCAGTAAAAGCATCATCATATCGACAGCCAACCGGCTCTGACAAAATCTGACAAAAGAATAGATGCTCCCCCAGCCAAACTTTGCTTTTGCTCGCCTGCTTTGCGAAGATGGCTCTGACAAATTGACGGGACAGAGCTTTAGGCCAAGCTTTTGGGTACAAAGTATCACCGAATACAAAAGTTTAACTCTGCTTTGCTAAGTTGTTTGGCGGTAATGCTCGCCTTCCCGCTTGCGGATTTCTGCTGAGACAGCTGCTGTGGAGTTTACTAGTATGTCCATCCCGAAATCGTCGCGTCGTCAATTCCTTCAATCTGCTGCTGCGGCTGCCTCTTGGGTTGCCGTTGGAGGGCTAAAGGCGAGGGCTCAGAGCCGCGGGCCGCTTCTGGTTTCCCAGGGACTGACGCCCCTGAAGTTTACCCTCTCTTGGTTGCCCTCTTCGATGGATACCCCCCTTGTAACGGCGATCTTGAAGGGCTACTTCGCCGAAGAGGGGCTGGAGGTCACCTACGAGCGCGGCTATGGCTCCGCCGATTCCATCACCAAGATTGCCGCTGGCCAGTACGACCTGGGGGAAGGGGATCCCTACTCCATGATCGAGTTCAATGCCAAAAATCCGGACGTGCCCTTGGTAGCGATCTATGTCCACTTCAATCGCTCTCCCTTTGGCATCTACACCTTGAAAGGCAAGGGCATCACGAAGCCTGCCCAACTGGCGGGCAAGAAGCTAGGAGCACCGGCAGGGGATGCGCCGCGTCGGCTCTGGCCGGTCTTTGCCAAGCAAGTCGGCATCGATCCGGGCTCGGTGGAGTGGGTAACTATGGAGCCGCAGTTGCGCGAACCTTTCCTCATCCAAGGTCGGGTGGATGCCATCAGCGGCTTTATGACCTCAGCCATGCCCAATCTGGTGCGGGGCGGCGTCAGCTTGGAGGACATCACGGCTTTCCTTTACAACGACTATGGCCTTGAGCTGTACGGCAATGCGCTCATCACTCGTGTGCAATTGCTGCGTGAGAAGCCTGAGCAATTCAAAGCTTTCTTGCGGGCCTATGTCAAGGGTTGGCAAGACACTATTCGTGATACCGATGGCAATATGTTGGCCCTTCTGGACAAAGCCAAGGCCGACGGACAAGTGCTGGATACGGCAATTGAGAAATTGCGCCTTACCCTGGCAATGCCGCGCCTGTTTGTTACCGATGAGGTGCGAGAAATTGGCTTGGGGGATGTAGTGCCTGCTCGTATGGAAACCTCAATTGCTCAGGTGGTGGATGGCTTTGGCTTGCCCACTAAGCCCTCTCTAGAGCAAGTGTTTGATGGAAGTCTGCTCCCACCCAAGTCTGAGCGGATGATTGGATAATCTGGGTTAGGCCAGCAACGATTTTGAAGCCTCTGTCTATTGGCTTGCCGGTGCAGGCCAACTTATCCTGCTTGCTGGGAGGCTATTTCTGGCTGCAGGTGTGGTCTGCGTCCTTATTGGATCCCTCATCCGCGAAGTATCCCCAAAGCTTTTCGTGGCAGGGATCCCAGGCTGCTCCTGAAAGAGGCCGACGGGAGACCTGTTCGCGTTGGTGGATGGGAGACCGGAAGCGGCATGGAGCAGTAGGGGAGTGTCTCGAACTTTGTTTAGGGTTACCCAAGAACGCCGTAAGGCCCCTGCCTTTGGGCATGGGGAGCATGTCAATGAAATCAAACCTGAGAAACAGATGTATTGGGAAGAGTAGCTTAGGGGTGCTTGAAGTCGAGATAGCTTTTCCGATCCCGAAAAAAAGCTGAATAAGTTTGTGGTGCTCAGGGATCCCTTTTAACCTGGAGGGGATCACTAGGGAGTTTAGGCCCTTGGAAACTTTTGTTCTGATTAAGCAAGTTCCCGATCAAAACGCCAAGGCCGGCATCAACAGTGACGGCACGATCGATCGCGCCAAGGCCAAGCGGATGTTAAACCCTTTTGATCGCTATGCACTGGAAGCAGCTCTGCAAACCAAACGGCAACACGGGGCGAGAGTAACGGCAATTACAATGGGGCCACCCCCGGCCATTGAGGTGCTCTACGAGGCCATTGCCCACGGGGTGGATCGGGGTATTTTGATGACCGACCGCCGCTTGGCCGCTTCCGATACCCTAGCCACAGCGTATACCCTGGCCCAGACGGTTCGCTATGCTGGCCGGCCCGATGTGATCTTCTGCGGGCTCCAGACCACCGACGGCGATACGGCCCAGGTGGGGCCACAACTGGCGGAGCGGTTGGGGATCCCTCAGGTCACCTATTGCGAAGCCTTCGAGATTCGGGATGGGATCCTGGTGGCGCGGCGGGCCATCGAAGGGGGATCCCAAATCGTAATGGTGCCCCTGCCGGTTTTGATTACGGTGGCCAATTCCGCTCGGCGTTTGGCCTACCCCACTCTACGGGGTGTGCAGCGGGTGCAGCGGCTAATGCGGGATGAGGCGGCACGGGCCGAGGCGATCCAGATCCTCAACTTGGACGATGTGGGGGCAGACCCGGAGCGCTGCGGTCTCAAGGGATCCCCAACCATCGTGGCTGCCACCGAAAAAGTGGGGGAAATTGGCGGCAACTGTCAGATCTTTCAAGGGCAGTCCGTCCCCCAACTGGTCAACCAACTAACTCAGGCCGTTGACCTCTTCCGCTACGCGGCAACTTCCTAGATCTTCTGCCTTGCATCCCTCTGGCCAATTCTTATCTCCATCACCTTTCAATCCTCATCGTCTCATCTATCGATCCCAGGGTGGCTAGCCGGCGAAAGCTCCCGGTTTTGGGCAGTGAAAAGTTAACTCAGAAAGACTCTGCTGACCTCGTCGCAATTGCAACACCCAAGATTGCCCTCGACCCGATTCAATCCCGATCTCAACCTAGGAGTCACAGTTTTATGGATCGCAAGCGGATAGTGGTCTTCGCCGAGCAGGTGAACGGGGAACTGCAGCCCATTGGCTTAGAGTTGTTGGGGGCCGGGCGGCGGCTGGCCGATAAGCTGGGAGCCACCTTGAGCGCTCTTGTGCTTGGATACAACATTGCCCACTTGCCCCCAATTCTGATCGGCCACGGGGCAGATCAAGTCTTCATCGCCGATCACCCCGAGTTGGCCGAATACCGCACCCTGCCCTACCGCCGGGTGATCACAGACTTGATCAAAAGCTGGCCCCAACCACCCCACACCATCCTGCTGGGATCCACCACCACCGGGCGAGATCTGGCCCCCCGCTTGGCCGCCCACCTGGAGACCGGCCTGACCGCTGACTGCACCGAGCTGGACATTGGCCCCTTCGAGTACACCAACAGCAAAGATCCCAGCAAGTCCGGCCTCTTCCCCGACTGCCTTTATGCCATCCGGCCCAGCTTCGGCGAATCTCTCAAGGCTCGCATCCTTGGCCCCTGGAAAAACCCGCAAATGGCCACAGTACGACCAGGGGTGATGGTGCCCCTGCCCTGGGACAGATCCCGCCAGGGGGAAGTGATCCCGGTGCCGGTCAACTTGGATCCCGGTGACCTGAGCCTGCAGATTGTGGAAACGGTGCGCAACCTGTCCCAGGCGGTAGATCTCACCCGCGCCAAGGTGATCGTTTCCGGCGGCTACGGGCTGGGATCCCCAGAGGGATTTGAGCTGTTGAGGGAGTTGGCCGCTTGTTTTCCCAACAGCGCCGTCGGCTCCTCCCGCAAGGCCGTGGATTCTGGGTGGATCCCCTATGCCCACCAGGTGGGCCAAACCGGCAAGACCGTCCGCCCCCAGCTCTACATCGCCTGCGGCATTTCTGGGGCCATTCAACATCGCGTGGGCATGGACAAATCCCAGACGATCATTGCCATCAACAAAGACAGCGCCGCTCCTATCTTCAAATTTGCCCACTACGGCATTGTCGGGGATCTCTACCAGGTGGTGCCGGAGCTGATCCGGCAACTGCGACAGAGACAGGAGGAGCTCCGAGAAGGCGCCGAGGGCCAGCCTTTCCAGAGCCTCGGCGAGCGGATCCCAATTTTGCAGAGTCGATGAGAGATGGTTGGCAAAAACGCTCTCAGTGCAGGGCCATTGTCAGCAGCCCCTGCTGCCCCAGCAACACCTCCCGCAACAGGGTAACCAGGCCCACCCAAACCACAGGGGCCATGTCCACACCTCCCAGAGGCGGGATCAGGCGACGGGTCGGGCGCAACAGAAACTCCGTCAGGCCGACCACCAACGAGTAGGGCAACCGAGAAGTATCCAGTTGCGGATACCACGACAGAAAGATGCGCAGCACAAACAGGAGGGTGTAGAGCGCCAACAGTGGGCCAAGCACCCAAGAGGTGAGAATTGGCAGCATAGGTTACTCAAAGAACAGGTTTACTGGTGGCAGTTCTCTCCATTCTGCTCTAATTGGGAGGGTCTGCTGGAGTCCAGAGATACCTCGGGGAATGCAGGCGCTCGGCCCAAGTCAAACCCCAACTTTTTTAAACTTTAATTTAACCCTCTTCCCGAAAATGGCCTTACCGGCGGGGCAGCAACAGTTAAAGACTAGCGTCATAATAGACGTATCTTGCTGGACTGCAGGCAGGGATCCCATGCAAGGAAAACTACAAGAGATCGATATCCGCAGCATCCTTCAGCTCATCGAGCTGGGCCAGCGCACCGGTGAGCTTTTTGTAGAGGCCAGCCCCTCTGTCTACTGGTTTGTCTTCTTCCTGAATGGGCGGATTATCTACGCCTCTGAAACGGAAGGGAACATTGCCCGCCTCAGAGACTATCTGCACCGCTTCAAGCTGGAAGCCGCCCTGGAGGAAATTCAAATTCCCCACAAAGCCGCGGTCAACGCCCCCGAATACAACCGCCTCTGGTCTTTGCTGGAAAGCCACAAGCTCAACCCCAACCAGGGCAAGCAAATCCTGCTGGGCATGGTGCGGGAAGTCCTCTTCGACCTGCTTAGCCTCCACCAGGGTTCCTTCATTTTTGAGGCCGGATCCCCCCTGGCCCCCCAATTGACCACCTTCCCCGTTACCCCCCTGCTCACCGAGATCGTAGCCCAAGTGCAGGAGTGGAAAA
>NZ_JANSHW010000349.1:0-2038 GCF_047461815.1 Synechococcus sp. R6-10 | reverse complement strand
GGGATCAACAAGGGAGGTCAAAATGCATATTACGCTGTACGGTCCGTGGGTTTCCGTCCCCTTGCGGGGAAAAGGTAGGGATCAACCCTACCCTCGGAAAAGCCTGAATTCATGAGGTTTTCAAGGTGCGTTCGCGAGGGAGTACGGAGATTCCTCGACACAGATATTAACATTGTCCTCGCGGCCAAGCGCAAGCGGGGAAATTGAGCTTGCTACGGCCATTATGTCACGTTTTTGGGCCAATCGGGGCAAAAGATCTAAAGTTTCCCTTAAAATCTTGTGCCGGCAGAGTCAGGCTGATGATGGCTCGCCCCGACAGATCGCGCACAAAACTTTACAATTTCGGCCCGGTGGAGAGCCTCAGAAGATCAGGTAGTCCGGCGGCTCATAGGGGGGAGGCCCCCCGAAGACTTTGGCCTGCTTCTTGGCCGCGGCATCCAAAGGGTAGGCCCGCAGACTGTCTTCCTTGAGATTCAGCAGGGGCAACCACGACTGTTCCAGCTTGTTTTCCAACTCTGCAGTGTCCAGTGGGCATTCGAACACGGAGTATTGCACCCGCTGGCAACACTGTTCCAACTGCTTGGCCAACTGTTGTCGCCGCTTATCGTCCACCACGTCGTAGCAAACCAACCACAGCATCAGCGCAGCTCTATGGGCTCATAGTCTAGGTCACCGCTCACCAGGCAACGGCTCAGCCGGCGGGCTTGCTCCAGCACAATTTGACTGAGGGGCAGGCGGCGAGATTGGGGAGGATAGAGCAATGGCTCGCGGAAGCGGCGTTCCAGCTCTCCCAAAAATAGTTTTTTGGCCAGGGATCCCAGCCATATGCCTGTCCCATCCGGCGACGGCTCAAAGTCTTCCGGCGTGAGCAGGCCAGCCTTGACAAGCTGGAGCACAGCCCAATCCACCACCAAGGGCCGAAACTCTTCCATCAAATCCAGCACCAGGTTGGGGCGGTAGGGCAAGTTGGCGTGGAAAAAGCCGAGATAGGGATCCAACCCGGCCATCACCACTGCGGAGAACACGCGGGCCAGCAGCACCCCGTAGCCCCAACTGAGCAGAGCGTTGATCGGGTCGAGCGGCGGCTGTCGGTTGCGGCCAGTGAAGTTCCACTCAGGCGGAAAGCAATGTTGCAGGGATTGGTAGTAGGTGCGGGCGCAAATGCCCTCCAGGCCCATCAGCGCTTCTCGATCCGGAGGAGTGGTGGAGCGATCCAACTGTTGCAGGTAGGCGGCGATAACATCAATACCCTCCTGTAAGGGGGCAATTTGGCCGCGGGTAGCCCGGTTGTGCAGTTGTAGAATTGCCCGTTGGTTGCGAATCTTGCCGCGCACAATCACCTTGGCCCACCTCAGCCCCCAGGGGGAGTAGGCCCGCTGATACTGGGCCAGACGGATCTCAGAGTTGGTGGAGAAGGATCCCTGCAGGCGACCGCGAAAACCGCCATCCGCACGCAAAAAAATGGTTTCGATGCCTCGATCCAGCAGTTGGGCCAAAGCTGCGCTGGTCAATTGGATCCCGGGCAACACCACCACCAGCTCCACCTCCGCAAGGCGGCAAAGCTGCTCTTGACCACGGCGGCGAATGAGCAGGGTTTGGTTTTGGCAGTGAACCACAGTCCCCGGCTCGGTTAGGTAGAGGGTGGTCATGGGCAGGAAGGTCAAGAAAGCTTCAGGTCGGGGCGATAAAACTGCAGCTCTGCCTGGGCTTCCCGAGCCATCTGTTCCCGGTAGGCCAGGGGAGCGATGACCTCGCCGTTGGGCCGCCAATCCCGCAGGCGCATGGTGAAATTGGTATCTCCCACCCGTGCCCAGGCGCGGAAGTACCGGTCGCTGGTTGGCCTTTGCCGGACAATGTTCAAAATCTGTTCGCGCTCCCGCGCATCCGCCACTGCCCGTTGCACCAAAGCCGGGATCCGCTCGTA
Source organism: Synechococcus sp. R6-10 (assembly GCF_047461815.1). Taxonomy (NCBI): domain Bacteria; kingdom Bacillati; phylum Cyanobacteriota; class Cyanophyceae; order Synechococcales; family Synechococcaceae; genus Synechococcus; species Synechococcus sp. R6-10. The sequence continues at coordinate 114 of NZ_JANSHW010000349.1, read as the reverse complement.
GGCAATGGGCTGGAAGGTGGGATGTCGCACTGTGCTTTCCACATAGCGACGGGCAAACTCCGGGGAAAATCGAAGGATCAACAATGCCTTGGGCAGGTAAAAATCGGATCCCCA
>NZ_JANSHW010000348.1:0-2036 GCF_047461815.1 Synechococcus sp. R6-10 | reverse complement strand
TTTTGGCGCACCAACTGAATGAAATCGGGGGGCAGACCGCTCATGGCTTCGGGGGATCCTGACCTTATAGTAGCCGGGGGAAACTCGACAGGCTGTCTTTTGACCTGGCCCAACGGGCTTGGGATAATGGGCGGGCCTTAAAGGCTAGTTTTCGGTCAGTCCCTGAGATGAAAATGCGAATGATCAACCTTTTTATCGGGCTTTTGGTGGCAGTATTTGCCCTCTTTTTAGGCCCGCAAATGGCTTCTGCTGAGCCTGATTTGGCCTTGGGAGCCAAGGTCTTTCAGGCCAAATGTGTGGGTTGTCACTTGAACGGGCGCAACACTTTGGTGGCAGCGAAAAACCTTTCTCTGGCGGCTCTTCATGAGTACCACGTAGACACCCCTGAGCTGATCCAGGCCCAAGTGAGAAACGGCAAAGGGGCCATGCCGGCTTTTGCCAAGATTCTCAAGCCGGAGGAGATCGAGGCGGTGGCGGCCTACGTTTTGGATCGCGCCGAGCACAACTGGAGTAGAGGCTAGTGTCCAAAGAGAGGACTCAAGATCCAGCCTTGCTTCAGGAAAGCCCGGCGGAGCGGCTGCCTCACGAGCAGGGATGTGAAGGACAGGGATCCCGCCGCAAAATCTTGTCGGTTGGCGTGGGAGCACATGGCTTGGTGGCGGTGGGCATTTCTGCCCATGGGGTAGTGGCCATCGGCGTGGTGACCCACGGCATCCTCTCCATTGGCCTAGTGGCTATGGGGGCGCTCTCCTTCGGGCTGGTGTCGATGGGTTTGGCCAGCGCCGGCCTGGTGTCGATGGGCCTAGCCAGTTGGGGACAGCACAGCATGAGCGTAACGGAATCCCACGGATCCCATCACCACCCCTAGGTTTTGACCAACAAACACTGCATTTTTCTCTTTCTCTACAGGCTTGTAAGGAGCATCTGCGAATGTTCAGTCTGCAAAGTTACTTGACCCTGGCCAAGAAATCTCTGCTGGCCCTGGGAATGAGTTTTTTACCCCTTTCCTCTGCCTGGGCCCATGTCACCGTCCATCCCAAAGAGGCCCCGGCGGGCAGCTTTGCCAAGCTCACCTTTCGGGTGCCCCATGGCTGCGATGGATACCCGACCGTGCGCCTGCGGGTGCAGATCCCGGAGGGATTCGTCTCTGTGAAGCCGATGGTGCATCCCCTGTGGAAAATCGAGACGGTCAAAAAGCCGCTGGAGACCCCCTATGAGTCGCATGGGAAGATGATTACCGAAACGGTTGCCGAGGTGATCTGGAGCGGCGGCTCGCTGCCCGATGAGTTCATGGATGAGTTCAGCATCAGCCTCAAGCTGCCGAATCGCCCCGGTGAGGTCATCCCCATCCCAGTGATTCAGGAGTGCGAGCAGGGCATGTACCGCTGGATTCAGGTGGCTCAGCCTGGCGAGGATCCCAACAGTTTGCCGGAGCCGGCTCCGCTGCTGAAGCTGACAGGTGGAGACAGTGGACATGGGCACGGCCACGGGCATGGACATGGGCATGGTCACGGTACCCGCTAAGCGGTCTGCTTAGGAGCATGTTTCATCCCAAAAGGGGTTTTGCTTGGATTTGGTCTGGGATCCTCTGCGCCTTGCTGTGGGTGGCCGGGATCCAGCCCGTTTTTGCCCATGCCAGCTTGCTCTCCACCTTCCCAGAGGATGGGGCGGTGCTGCAGGAAGCGCCGACACAGGTGCGGCTGGTCTTCAATGAGCCGGTGCGGATCACGCAACTCCAGGTTTTGGGTAGCAGCGGAAGGGCGCTAGCTTTGGAAAACGTGGTGAGCACCGGCAACGCGCCGCAGGGGGATCTGCCCCAGGAGATCCCAGAGGGGGTTTACATTGTCAGCTGGCGGGCCATTTCTGCCGATTCTCATCCGGTAAGCGGTTCGTTTGTTTTCCTGGTGGGAGCGGATCCGGAGCGAGTTCAGACGGTGAGGGCGACCCACCTTCAAGGAAGGGATCCCTTGTACTGGCCGCTGGTGGGGGTACGCTGGGGGATCTACTTGGGCAGCCTCTTTGTGGTGGGGGTGCTG
>NZ_JANSHW010000347.1:0-2197 GCF_047461815.1 Synechococcus sp. R6-10 | reverse complement strand
CCGCTCCCCGGCGGCTATCGAAACGGAGATTAGCCCCCCGCAAGCAAGCTCCCCCCAAGTTGGCACTGGTGAGGTTGGCCCAACGCAAATCCGCATCCAGCAGGTTGGCATCGATCAACAGAGCCAGCGTCAGGTTGGCCCCATGCAAATCTGCTCCTTGTAGGGTGGCGCCGTGCAACTGGGCATCCCTGAGATCCGCCTCGCTCAAGTCCGCCTGGCTGAGGTTGGCCCCCCCGAGGTTAGCCCCGACGAGGTTGGCCTTCTGCAGCTTGGCCCGCCCCAAGAAGGCGAAGATCAAATTGGCACTGTGCAGGTCTGCTTGGGAGAGATCCACCCCGATCAAATCGGCCCGGCTCAGGTCAAGGGCGGCCAGGTTCTCGCCGGCAAAGTTGATCCGTCCTGCCCGGTAAAGCCGAAGCAGATCCTTGGCATCCATAGAAGAGAGGGGAGAGCTCAGAGAAGTGAGAGAGGAGCTGCACTGGTGGTTATTCTAGATAAGGATCCGGGCGTTTCCCCAACACTCGGCGCGGCTGATCGTGAGTGTTGAACGGGATCCCCAAACAGCGGGTTTGAGCTTCAAACCAGCCCGAACAGACGGCGCTCTGCCTCCTCCATGCGATCCAAGAAAGCAGCAAATTTGGTGGAGATCTCCCCCACTTCCTGCAAAAAGGCGCGTAGTGTTTGGTACTTGAGAACCAAGGCTTCCTCTAGGGTGCAGGTTTGGAACTGCTCATCCAGCGCCTTGCCCAACTCGCTCAGGGCCTGTTCGATAGCAGTTTTGACAGAGCCGACGCTGCGCCGCACCAAACGCATCACCTCCTGCTCCAACTGCGGCTTTTGCTGGGCCAGCTCGCTGCTGGCCAACACCTGTCTTAGGGAAGCATAGGGATCCGCAAGGTTGGTGGGCACCTCAGTGATCGCCTCCGGCAAAGCGTATTCCCCACTGCTGACGTGAGGGGGCTGCACCAAGCGCCACTCCGATTGTTCTAGCTTTTTCAAGATCCCCATGAACATTGCGGCGGATCCCTCGACATCCCTCAAGAAGCCGCGCAGCACCTGGTGTTTGAGCGTCAGATATTGGACGGGATCCTCATCCTGCAGACCTTCGTCCAGGGCGTTGCCCAACTCGCTTAGGGTGTTCTCGATGGCAACCATCAAGGATCCGGCGCTGTGATGGAGCAGTTGGCGGCAGGACTCTGGGATCTCCTGTCGCAGGTCAGAAGAGGGGCCGGGTGGTGTTGTCCAGGTTGCAAAAGCCAGAGGATCTGCAGGTTCTTCCTCATCTTCTGGGATCCCAGCGTCAATCCAAGTCATGGAACCGGACAAGGACTCTGTCCTGCCGGCACGAACGGCATCTTCCGTATTCAGCCAATCCAGATCGGCAGAGGGGAGCTCGGCAGCCAACCCTCCAGCGGCGACCGTTTCCGGGGGCACGTCAACGTAAAGAGGCTTCAGCATCTGCAGCACAGCATTGGCGGCTTGGCCATCCTGATCCGGCTCCTGCAACTGCTGCACCGCCTCCTTCAGCCGGGCTTCCAGTTCTTGGGGGGAGGCGCAGGCATCGTAGAGGGCTCTGAGCAGCTCGTCCAGGCTGTAGCGCCGCAGGGCCGCCAACCCCTGCAGAGTGGGCTCTACTTTGTGGTACAAAGCCGTGAACAGAACCAGCTTGGCCCGCAAAGGGCTGGTTTGCCGCATCACCCCTGCCCGCAGCTCGAAGGGATCGTAGTCTTGCTTTTGCAGTCGTGGGCTTCCATACTCCAAGGACAAGATAGGCGAGGGTGCGGCCCAAGCTGAGGGATCCGCTTGGGGCTGTTGATACAGGGGCTGTAGCTTGCTTAGCAGCATCTTGGCGATGCGAGCATACTCGGCTTTTTTGTTGATGCGGCTAATGGCCTCTCGAAAGCGTTGGCCCAAAGCATCAAGGGTAGCGTGCTGGCGGCAGAGCTGCTCCAGCAGGGCTTTCAGGTCTATTTGGTTCAACTTGCTGACATCGCTTTCCCAAGTGCTGGTGCAGGCAAAGTAAACCAGCTTTTTCACTCGGTCTGCGTACCCGCCCTGCTGCACTTCTTGCACAACAAGGCCAAAGGGATCCGAGACAACCATAGGGAGCTGCTAAGCAGGAGCGTGACTCTAGTCAATAATAAGCTCAACTATACTGAAAATAATGTATAATATGTTCAGTACGGATTACTACCAG
>NZ_JANSHW010000346.1:0-1741 GCF_047461815.1 Synechococcus sp. R6-10 | reverse complement strand
AAACAAACAGAATGCTATCGCTGCATAGTTGAACAGTGATGTTCAGCAGTGTTCAGCGTAAATGTATCAGACGTCACCTCCTATTGGGGTTTCGTAAGTTTTTCAGAGGGGTGTAGTCCTCAATCCAAATAGGCGCTCAACTCCTGCTCCAATGTAGGCAGTTGCACCTCTCCCTGCTCCAGCTCTTCCAAATCTTCCAGTTGTTTGCGCAGGCGGGCAATCCGCTCTTGCAGGCACTCTTTGATGCCTTTGGCCCCCAAACTGAGACAACTGCGGCAGACTTCCCCGTAGATTTGCCCGCGGTCGTTATAGACCACCGCCAGCAACACTTGGTGCCCTTTTTTCTGGATGGGGTTGGCCCATCCCCCACAGATAATGCAGGGCACTCGGCCATTGCCCCCGTAAATGCTGCGTTCCCAGACGATTCTCACGCTCAGCCTCAATGCAACTTGTTGCCCACCAGCATAAAAACCCAGGGGGATCCCTTGCCACCCCAAGATCCTTAAGATCCTCAATGGATCGCCGGCTCCCTTTTTTCTTCCTGAGAGAGGTTGGGGGTGAGAGCTAAAAAGGGATCCCGGCGGCTAGGTGCTGGGCCGGGCAGATTGAGAGCGGTCGATGGTGCGATAGGTGAGGCTGGCAGCCACCTCCAGAGCTTTGGCGGCGTCGCGGAAATAAAACCCCAACTCCTCATCCTTCTCCGTGCGGTTGGGCTTGTTGAACTTGGCCTTGAACTGCACGTTGCAATACATGGCCAACCCCACCAGAACCTCTGACAGTCCGTGCTGGTTGATCAGCCGCTCCACGTCCGTAAGCAGGCTTTTGATCAAGGCATCGGCTACTGGTTCTGGCAAACTGTCCAGGTCGTGCATGGGGGCTCCTCAACCAACGAGAGCAAGCAAGCCAACGGGTCTGGGATCCCGAAGGCAACCTCTCCTGATTTTCCTGCATCTTTTCCAGAATGCCCAATCCCCTTGCCAACGCTACCACCACTGCCGCAGCCAGCCCCACAGGCCCGGATAACGAATGGAGCGCTCCCGGGCCGCTTGTTCCAGATGATGGGCGTGGTCTTGGCTGCCGGGATCCCGCAGACGATTCAGGCGCATCAAATAGGCATAGCGGTGGATCTGTTCTCGCAACTGAACTGGGGGAAGGGCAAAGCACGCTGGGCAAAGGGGGCCGAGATTCAGACCCCTATCGTTGAAAAGGCAACGAACTCGCTTCCCGCCCGCAAAACGCTTTCCGCAGGCGGCACAGTAGCAAGCTGAGGGCTAGTTGGCAAGGCGCTGCCAGCGAATTCGCATGGTCTTCCCGACAAAAAGGCAAGCAACGTGCAGGCAATTCGCTGCAGCCATAATAGGCTAGAAGCTGGTGAGCAGAACCCAGGATGGGGGGGCCTGGAGTATCGAAAACCATGCCGCAACTCTACGACTGTGTCATCGTCGGCGCCGGCCCTGCTGGAGGATCTGCCGCCTACCATCTGGCCAAGCGGGGACGCTCGGTGCTGGTTCTGGAAAAGGATCCCTTGCCCCGCTACAAACCCTGTGGGGGCGGCGTTTCTCCTATGGTGGCGGCTTGGTTTGACTTCGACTTTGGCCCCGCCATTTCCCTCAAGATCCGGCAAATCCGCTACACCTGGCGCGGCGGCGATCCGGTGGTGGTCGATTTGGATTTAAAAGAGCCCGTTTGGATGGTGCGGCGGGATATTTTCGACCACTACTTGATTCAGCAGGCGCAAAAG
>NZ_JANSHW010000345.1:0-7192 GCF_047461815.1 Synechococcus sp. R6-10 | reverse complement strand
CCCCCCTCCCCCCCAATGAGGAGCAACGGCTGGCTGCCCTGCGGCAGTATCAGATTTTGGACACCGCTCCTGAGAACAGCTTTGACGAACTCGTGCGGCTGGCTGCCCACATCTGCGGCACGCCCATTGCTCTGGTCAGCCTTGTCGACGAACACCGCCAGTGGTTTAAAGCCAAATTCGGCGTCGATGTGCAGGAGACCCCACGGGATGTGGCCTTCTGCGCCCACGCCATCTTGTCGCCTAAAGAGCCGCTGGTGGTGCCCGATGCCACTCAGGATCCCCGCTTTGCCGACAACCCTTTTGTTACCCAAGAGCCGCACATCCGCTTCTACGCCGGCGTGCCCTTAGTAACTCCGGAAGGGCAGGCGTTGGGCACCCTCTGCGTTGTCGATTTCCAACCCCGGCAGCTCAGCCCGGAGCAACTGGATCAGCTCAAGGCCCTGGCCCATCAGGTGGTGGCCCAACTGGAGCTGCGCCGTACTTTGAGGGAACTGGCTCAGACGCCTCTGCTGCCTAAGTCGGGGGATACTAAACCTGCCCGCAAAAACCGCTTTCTCCTCAAAGTTACCGCCGGTTTTGGCCTGGCTGCCCTGATCTTGGCAGGGATCGCCTACTCCGCCCACCGCGCTGCTTCCCGTCTGCCCCAGATCAACAGGGAGGTAACCCAGCTTCTAGAAGAGCACGAGGTTCTAGAGAAGCTGCTAAGAGAAGTGGAGGCCGCAGAAGTCCACAAGCGCAGCTATCTCCTTACAGGCAATGCGAGCTTCTTACGGAGCTATCAGACAAGCACCGATTCGCTGTTTGCTCTTCTGGATCGGCTACAGGAATTTGCGGCCTTGGATCCCGTGCAGCAAGAGCACCTGAGCCGGCTAGAGCTGCTGCTGGCGCCGTGGCTGAAACTCAACCATGATTTGATTGAGCTGAGGAAGCAAGGGGAGCTATCTGCGGTTCAAGAAGCGCTGCAAAGTCAGGAAGAGGAAAAATTGAGGCAGCGGATTGTCGACGTGGTAGCGTCGCTACAAGAGGAAGATCACCGCCGGCTGCAGCAAAGTAGCGATCAGTTTCAGCTAGCCTGGAGCGGCACCAATGCCATCCTGCTAGCGGGTCTAACGTTTACCTACTGCATCTTGGCTGCTGTTTACTCCCTCATTCGCCGAGAAAGTGCTGAGCGGGAAAAGGCAGAGCGATCCCTCAAGCAAGAGCGGGATTTTACCAACGCGGTTATCGATACGGCAGGGGCGCTGGTGGTGGTCATGGATCCAGAAGGGCGTATCCTGCGCTTCAACCGCGCTGCCGAGCAGCTTTCTGGCTACTCGCTGGCAGAAGTTAAGAACCGGCTGCTGTGGGATTTGGGTTTGATCCCGCCGGAAGATGTGCCTGGTGTGAAGCAAGCTTTTGAACAGCTCAAGGGCAACTATTCCCTCTTTTTGAATCGCCATGAGAATTTTTGGCGCAGCAAGCAGGGGGCACTGCGGCTTATTTCTTGGTCTAACACCGCCCTAATCAACGCTGCCGGCGAGGTGGAGTTTGTCATGGGCACCGGCATCGACATCACCGACCGCAAGCTGGCGGAGCTGGCCTTGAAAGAAAGCGAAGAGCGCTACCGAGATCTCTTTGAAAATGCCACTGACCTCATCCAGAGCGTGGATGCCGAAGGGCACTTTTTATATGTCAACCGCGCTTGGAAAGAGACCTTGGGCTACGACGAAGCTCAGGTCTATCAGATGACCCTCTTCGACATTCTCCATCCCGACTGCCGGGAGCACTGCCAGGCTCTTTTCCAGAAGCTTCTATCGGGGGAGAAAGTAGAGAGAGTAGAGACAGCTTTCCTCACGGCCAGCGGTGAAACCGTTTGGGTGGAGGGCAATGTCAACTGCCGCTTTGAAGATGGAGTGATGGTGGCTACGCGAGGCATCTTCCGCAACATTACTGAGCAGAAGAAAGCGGCAGAGGAATTGGAGCGGCAAAACCGCCGGGCTCAGTTGCTAGCCAATCTCAGCTTGAAGATCCGCGAATCTTTGGATATCGCCGAGATCCTAGAGACGACGGTAACAGAAATCCAAGCCCTGCTCAAAGCGGACCGAGTCTTGGTCTACCGCTTCCAGCCGGATGGTTCTGGGATCATCTCCAAAGAGAAAACTCAGCCGGGGATCCCCTCCTTGCTGGGAGAGGTGATCGAGGATCCCTGTTTTCAGGAAAAGTACGCCCAGCTCTACAGCCAGGGCCGCGTTCGCGTTGTTAGCGATGTGGAAAGTGAAGGACTGGAGCCTTGTTACCTAGAGCTGCTGCAAAAAATGCAGGTCAGGGCCAACTTGGTGGTGCCGCTGTTTTTGGAGCAGCAGTTGTGGGGGTTGTTGCTGGCCCACCAGTGCTCTGGCCCGCGTCAGTGGCAGCCGTTTGAGATGGAGCTGCTGTCGCAGTTGGCCAACCAAATTGGCATTGCCCTCACCCAGGCAGCCCTTTTGGAACGGGAGAGAAAGCGCGGCCTGGAGCTGGAGCAGGCCCGCAAAGCAGCAGAGCAGGCTGCCCAGGCCAAAAGCAGCTTCTTAGCCACCATGAGCCACGAGATCCGCACCCCCATGAACGCGGTGTTGGGGATGACGGGCCTGCTGCTGGAGACCCCCCTCAATGCAGAACAGCGAGACTTTGTAGAGACCATCCGCGTCAGCGGCGATGCGCTGCTCACCCTCATCAACGACATCCTGGACTTCTCCAAATTGGAGGCCGGGGAAATGGAGCTGGAGATCCTGGATTTCGATCTCCGCTCGTGTCTGGAAGAGGTGGCGGATCTGTTTGCCCCCACTGCCCACGCCAAGGGATTGGAGCTGGCGGTGCTCATGCCACCGGAAGTGCCGCGCTACCTGCGGGGAGATGCCTCGCGACTACGGCAAATCCTCAACAATTTGGTAAGCAACGCCATTAAGTTCACCCACCGAGGAGAGGTGGTGATCCAAGCAGAGGTGCTGCAAGAAACCGCTACCCATGTCCACCTCAAGCTCTCGGTGAGAGATACCGGGATCGGGATCCCGGCGGCGGCGCAGAGCAAGCTGTTTCAACCGTTTAGCCAGGTGGATGCCTCTACTACCCGCAAATACGGAGGTACGGGACTGGGCTTGGCCATCTGCAAACAACTGACAGAACTGATGGGGGGAACCATCTCGTTGCAAAGCCAGGAGGGACAGGGCAGCACCTTCAGCGTCGAGCTGACCCTGGAGCGGCAGCCCTACGTCCAGCAGCTTGCCCAGCCTTCTGCTCGTGTCCCGGTGGATTTGCAGGGCAAGCGGCTGTTGGTGGTGGACGACAATGCCACCAATCGCAAGATCCTGCGCTGCCAGGCCACGGCTTGGGGAATGGTGGTGGAAGAGGCCGAAAATGCCTATCAGGCTATGGACAAACTGCGCCAAGCCGTTCGCGAGGGCAGACCCTTCCCCCTGGCCGTTTTGGATATGCAAATGCCAGAGGTGGATGGGGAGACCTTGGGCCGCTGGATCAAAGCAGATCCGCAACTGGCCGAGACGCAACTGGTGATGATGACCTCCCTGGGACTGGGGGAGCACTCCCGCCGCGCTGCCGAAATCGGCTTTGCCGCCTACTTGGTTAAGCCGGTAAAACAAAGCCGCCTTCAGGAGGCGTTGGCCATGGCCCTGGGGAAATCTTCTGGCCTCTCCACCTCTCTTTTGGGCATTGGCCCCCCTCTCTCTCAGACGACGCCTATGGCCGACCGACCCCAGCAGTCCCTGCGCATTTTGCTGGCAGAGGATAACCCCGTCAACCAAAAGGTGGCTTTGCGCCAGCTCGAGAGTTTGGGCTACAAGGCCGATGTGGTGGCCAACGGTCAGGAGGTATTGGATCTCCTGCAGCAGGTCAGATATGACCTTATTCTCATGGATTGCCAAATGCCGGTGATGGACGGCTACGAGGCCACCCGCCGCCTACGCCAACAGGAACGGAGATCCGGCCACCGCACAGTGGTGATTGCCATCACGGCCAACGCCATGCAGGAGGATCGGGAGCGCTGCTTGCAGGCAGGCATGGATGACTATCTCAGCAAGCCGGTGCTGAAGGAAGATTTGCAAAGGTTGCTCAACCACTGGAGCCAGGTGATTGCTCAGTCTGCAGGGGGATCCTCCAATGGATCCGCTTCTAAAGCAGCTTCTCCGAGCTCCCCCGGTAGGGACAGGGATCCCTCTTCTCCCACCTTGCCCTATCCCATCGACTCTGCCTACCTGGATCAGGTTTCCGGCGGGGATCGCGGGTTTCAGCGGGAGCTGCTGCAGGTGTTCATCCAAGATTGTGAAGACCAGCTGCCGCAATTGCGCCAAGCCATTGCCGGTTACGACGCAGAAAGAATGCGGCGGATCGCCCATCGCCTCAAAGGAGCCAGCTCCAACGTGGGAGCTAATGCTTTTTGCCAAGTGGTCCGCGAGCTGGAGCACTTGGGGGTAGCGCTGGCCCAGCAGGGATCCCAAGGTGGTCATGACCTAGAATGGGCACGCGCTCTCCAGGCCCCAGAAGACCTAGAACGCATCTTGGCCGATATCCGCCAGTACTTGCGAGATCTGGAAGGATAGATTCCAAAGGCTCGGCGCCGCTTCCGCGGCCACCCCCTCTCCCAGAGAGAGGGGAGTTAGGAAGCAATGCAGCAGAAATTTTCATGCCTGTTGCATTCGGAAGCGATGCAAAAGCCTGGCCGCAGCCAGGCCTGTAAAGATCTACAGCAAAGATCTACAGCAGTGTCTTGGGTCTACTGGGATTACATCAGGCCGATTTGAGAGAGGATCCCTTGGCCGGTCAGCAACTCGGTCGCAACGCCGATCACAAAGCCCAACATTGCCAAACGGCCATTCCATTTTTCGGCGAAGGTGGTAAAGCCAAACTTAGCTTCTTGGTTCTCCATGGTTTTAGCTCCATCAACGGGTGACATCTTTAATGTGGCTCAGATATTAAAAATTGTCAAGTTTTGTGTCGAGAGCTAACAAGGGATCCCTAGCTGCTTTTCACGGTTGTCCAGAGGGCGTCGATGAGGCGCAGCTCTTCCCCTGACAGCACTTTAAGGTAGGTGAGTTTGGCAAGGGCCTCTTCGTCAGGGTAGATGGCCGGGTTTTGCCGATCTTCTGGGTTGATCATGGGCAGAGCTGCAGCGTTGGGGGTGGCGAAGCGGTTGTGGTTGCTCAGTTGAGCGCCGACTTCAGCATCCAGGATGAAATTGATGAAGCGATTGGCCAGCTCGGGGTTGGGGGCCTGGGCGGGAATGGCCATTACATCCAGCCAAATGTGGGCACCCTCGCGGGGGACAAAATAGCCGATGTTGGGGTTTTCTTCGGCAGCTTGCAGGGCATCGCCGCTGTAGACGATGGCTACATTGGCCGTTCCAGAAACCAGTTGGTTTTTGCCCCCCACGCCCCCAATTAGGCCGGCACTGCGGCGCTTGGTGTCGATCAAAAGCTGCTGGATCTGCTGCAGTTCGGAGCGAACGGTGGTGTTCATATCGAAGCCCAGGTAAACGGCAGCGGCACCGATCATGGATCGCATCTCATCGATCATCACAAAGGGGCCATACTGCTGCTGCGGGTCGAAAATCAATCCCCAAGAGCGTTCAAAGTTTTCGGGCAGGCGGTCTTTGCGGTAGCCAATGCCGGTGGTGCCCCACTGATAGGCGGCGGTGTAGGTGTTTTCTGGATCAAAGGGCAGGCCGACAAATTTTTCGCCCAGGTTGCTTAGGTTGGGGATCAATTCTTTGTTGAGAGGCTGCAGCAGCCCCAGCTCCAACATGTTGGGCACGATGTAGTCGGTAGGAACAACAATGTCGTACTGGCTGGTGCCACCCCCCCGCAGTTTGGCCACCATGTCTTCGTTGGATTCGTACACGCTGACCAGCACGCGGCTGTTGGTGGCTTTTTCAAAGGCGGTGAGGATGTCGGGATCGATGTATTCTGACCAGATGTAGAGATTGAGGGTCTGCCTCTGGGCAGAGGTAACATGGGGCCAAAACAAAACCAGGACAAGCACACAGCAGAGTAGGGTTGTAGCCGAGGCAATCCACTTTTTCATGAGATTTCTCCGACTGTGAAAAGTTGAAAACATCGTATCTGCTTTCATCCCCCAGCCGGCTACACCCGCGGCTAGGGGGCACGCCTTGGGCAATCGCCAAGCCCCGCAAACTCCGGTTGAGGCTCGGGTACTCACCCTTGTTTCCAAGACAACACCCAAACGGTATCAACGCCTCCGCGAGCGATCCGCCAAAAGCCGCAAAGGCCGATTCTTTCGTCGGATCCCTCGATGCCTTGCGCCACAAGGCTTTCCAGCCCCAAAACCCCCTCGCCGCAGCTCTTTTTGCCGACTTTTTTCCGGATCCCTCGCAAATGGGTCTTGCATTCCTTGCCCTGCTTGGGTTTAATAGGGGTGGAGTTCCCCCTTCGGGGGGATCCCTAGAAATTGGAAACTCGCAGCAAACCGTGTAGTCATCTTTCAACAAAACGTTGTTCCCCCTTCGGGGGGATCCCTAGAAATTGGAAACGTGCTACCCGCCACTGCCCATGCAGGGGGGTACTTCGTTCCCCCTTCGGGGGGATCCCTAGAAATTGGAAACTCCAGTTGACCTGGTTTTGGGTAAACCCGTCTTCGTCAGTTCCCCCTTCGGGGGGATCCCTAGAAATTGGAAACCCTTCGACCATCACCGGAATGTCTGTAATTATGTAAGGTTCCCCCTTCGGGGGGATCCCTAGAAATTGGAAACGCCGAGGTTTGGGACATACTGGTACTCGATGACTGTACCGTTCCCCCTTCGGGGGGATCCCTAGAAATTGGAAACTCCCTAAGGAATTGGCACTGCTCCGACCGGAGGATTGTTCCCCCTTCGGGGGGATCCCTAGAAATTGGAAACACCCAAACGTCGCGGTCGCAGTAGTGATAGACTACTGCGTGTTCCCCCTTCGGGGGGATCCCTAGAAATTGGAAACAAGAACACCCAGGTATGAACCTGGGTGCTGAAGGTCGTTCCCCCTTCGGGGGGATCCCTAGAAATTGGAAACACGAGGTATACCGGCCAAACTCGTTCGATCTGTCCTCGCGGGTTCCCCCTTCGGGGGGATCCCTAGAAATTGGAAACGTATAAACAACCTGGGTGTTGGTGGGGGAGACTAGTTTGTTCCCCCTTCGGGGGGATCCCTAGAAATTGGAAACGTAACGAGTC
>NZ_JANSHW010000344.1:0-1498 GCF_047461815.1 Synechococcus sp. R6-10 | reverse complement strand
TTGGGGGTGCTGTAAACCACCCCAGAGGCTCGTGGTTGGCTTGCCAACTGCAGGGCTACTAAAAGCCCGCTCCGTACCGCCTAGCGGTTGATGTCGGGTAGTTTACACCAGCTCTAGGTGGATCTCCGCTTTTAGCCGTTGGGGGAGGGAAATTTTGAATACATCTCCCTGATTCATTTCGTGGGCATCTTCCATGCTGGCCAGGGCTTCCACCACTTCTTCGGAGTTGGCGGTTAGCACCACAACGGGGCGCTCGCAGGCAATGGGGAAATCGTGCCACGTGCCGAGGTGCAGCAGCAGCCCATGCCCGGCAGGGAATCGCAGGGCTTGTACTTTGTCGAGATCGGGAGCTGCTTTGGGATGGTTGGGAGGAGCCATCACCATGATGAACGGCTCTTGCCCCAGGCCGACAAACAACTGGGTCATACGCATGTGGCGCTCCAGCCAGAGCACAGGTGGATATCCGGGCAGGATCTTAGCCGTACGGATAACGGCTCTGCCGGTGTATTGAAAGTCGATGTTTTGTCCTTCCAGGACACGCCCCTGATAAAAGGGGATCCCCAGCCCAGGATTGGCCACATCGTCCCCTATAAGTTGGCCGAAGGGTTGCACATTTTCTGGGGTGGCATCCACAATCGGCACCCGGACAACGGTGGTGGAAGTTGCAGTCGTGCTCATGGTTTGCATCCTCGCTCTTGATTGGACTGGGGTCAATTGGATTGGAGTCAGGCTTTCTATCTTAATTAATTGTCTTATTGAGATTAATTGTCTTATTGAGAGCAATAGGTAAAGAAACGGTCTTCCCGGTAACGGTCTATACATCTTTGATTCTTAATTTAATTCTTAACTTTGTTCTTCTCGAGGGCTTTGCGGGTTAAACCACCGCTCGATGATGTGGCGAATTTGCCGGGCGGCAGTGCCATCGCCAAAGGGGTTTTGGGCTTGGGCCATGCGGGCATAGGCTTGTGGGTCTGTGAGCAATTCTCGGGCTGCCTTCAGGATCTTTTCGGGGTGTGTGCCTACCAGGCGGGCGGTGCCGGCAGCAATCGCTTCAGGACGTTCGGTGGTCTGCCGCAGCACCAGCACCGGTTTGCCCAGAGCAGGGGCCTCTTCTTGAATGCCGCCGGAGTCGCTGAGGATGAGGGTACAGCGCTGCATGGCGCTCACCCAGAGGGGATAGTCCAGAGGCTCAGTGAGAAAAGCCCGCTCATGGGATCCCAACAGGGCTTGCAGGGGATCCCGCACCAAGGGGTTGGGATGGAGGGGCAAAAGAAGGGCGGTATCGGGAAACTCGGCCAAGATCTGCAGCAGAGCCTTGCCGATGGCGGTTAGGGGATCCCCCCAATTTTCCCGCCGGTGCACGGTAACCAACAGGACACGGTAGCGCTGCCAGTCCAGCCCGGGAATGGGGCAGGGGATCCCTTGGGAGGCCACTTGCAGTAGGGCGTCGATGACAGTGTTGCCGGTGCAATGGATGGATCCCACCACGTGGCTTCGC
>NZ_JANSHW010000343.1:0-10110 GCF_047461815.1 Synechococcus sp. R6-10 | reverse complement strand
GTTCGGGCCTGTTTTGTTCTCTGGTAGGGCAGAGCAGGCTCAGGGCTACTGAAAGCCCGCTCCGTACCGCTTTAGCGGTCGGAGTCGGGTAGTTTACAGGACAATCCCTTTCACGACAACAGAAGAGATCCCGGAGCTGTCTGCTTAAGACCTAGGGAGTCGGTGTGGCAGAGGGGATGCGCAGCTCCACAGCCGTATCCAGGCGAGAGCGTGGGGGTGGGGCTTCTCCCTGAGCCAGTTCTATGTACTGGGCCAGCGGGTGATGCTCCTTCCAGCGGGATCCCACCTCAGCAGCCATCTGGGTGACTTGGATTTGATAAAGCTGGGCCAGCTCGGCAGCATTGAGGTTGCTCCGCTCCACCTGATCGCGACTGGCCTCGGCCAGGATATCTACCACAAGGTTGCCTTGCTCATCAAACCGCCACAGTTCCAGGCGGCTGCGGGAACGCAGGCTCAGCTCCGTTGGCGAAGCTGGTCGAGTGAGGACATCGACGCGGGCGATGACGATGGCTTCCAGGCCCAGGTAATCGAAAAATTGGCCCACCGCCTCCGGCTTGCGGCGATCCCACTCAAACAGCTCGTAGATGGGCCAGCCCACCTTCTGCAAAATGGGCTGAATGCGACGGTTGTCCAGAGGCACCACCTTCTCGCCGTTGGGGATCAAGCCCAGACGCACTGCCTCTATGGCCAGGCGCTGGCCCAACAGTTGGGTGTGCTCCAACCCTCCCACCCCCAAAATGCCAAGGCGACGACGGGGTTGAGGCCGAATGGGCACCTGCAAAACCACATCCACAGGGGTGGTCAGGCCCCCTTGCAGCAGGATCTCCTGCTCTGCCTTTTCATAGTCGGGGTGCCACACCGTCAACATCCGGCGCCCGGCTGGGGCATGGTCTAGCTCAAAAGCGCCCCGCTCATCGGTTTGAATCGGCTGATTGGGGTTCTCCATGCCCTCCAACTGCACCTGTGCCCCCGCCACAGGTTGCCCCACGCTGTTGCTCACCTGCCCCACCAGCCGTGCTGTTCCCTGGGGCTGCCCTCTGTTTTGGGAGGGAAACAACGGCGTCAACCGCGGAATGGGGGTGGCCGGAGCCTGAGCCAGCGCTCCTGAAGCCAGTGCCAGCCAGCCGCAGAGGGCCAGACTGCCTGTTCGCGAGAGCGTTGCGTAGCGATAGCTGATCCTGCGCCGGAGAGGATGAAAGAAGAAAAAAGGCATGGCGAAGGTTGCATCCGGTAGTAGCAGTCGGTTCTATTCTGCTCCGCCCCCCTGACGTGAACAGGGCAAGATCCTGCTGCAGGGATCCTCACCCAGAAAAGGGGTTGTTGGTTTGCCATTGTTGGACAAACACCGGCACCATGTTGCGCACCTGCAGCCGAAACAGGCCCGCTGCCGCATCTTCAAACATCGGATCCCCGCCCACATCATCCCGCCCATAGGCTTCGTAGTAGCGAGCCCGATCCCCAGGCCGATCCCTCTGCAAGTCCACCACCACCACCACCCCGCGGCTGCGCAGCTGGTTGGGGGTGAAGTTGGGAATTTCCACCGGCACCGTCGGGGCCACAAAGCGTAAGGCTGTATTCAGCAGAGAGTTGCCCTGGCGGTTGTAGTCCCGCGAGATCTGCATCTGGGTCAAAAGGATGTAGCGCAATTCCAGGGCATCCCCGATGGCCTTCAGCTTGGCCAAGTCGGCGGTGTAGCGCTCATCCCGATCCAACAACGTTAGGCCCTGGGTGAGGGGCAGAAGCGGCTCAAACCGAGGATCCGGCCCCAAAGGCCCCTTCAAGAGCAGTACCGGTCGCTGGGGCTGCAACTCCTTCAGGGCCATGCTGAGGTGGCGGGCCAGCTCATCCGAGTAAACGGGTTCATCCGGCAAAAGGCCAATGCCCTCCGGCTGGCGGGTCGGTTCCCCTGGCGGCAGGCGAATATCCTGAGTGGAGACAAAGCCGGCCCGGACTTCCACCTGGGTGCTGGTCAGGGGAAAACCCGGCACCTCCACATCTACCAAATACAGGCCAGCCGGCAGTTCCGGCAGCACATAAGTGCCGTCGGCAGCAATGCGGACGGTTTGCCTGGGTTGGGTTGGCGTGGCGGCCAAGTGCAAAACCCCCGTCTGAACAGGTTGGCCGGCAATATCCAGCACCCGCCCGGTCACCACACCGCGGTTGCCTGGAGAGGGGACTCCCCCGTTCAGGACCTCTGTCCCGCCGTCGCCAACTTGAGCCTGAATATCCTGCAAACGGCGCAAAGCTGGGATCCCTGCTGCCACCACCCACAGATCCCGCTCCCCCAGCATCACCAGACCCGTCGGCTGTCCCTGCAGCCGCAGTGAGGCTGCCAATCGCCCCGTCTGCAAATCCACCAGTTGCAGGCGGTCGCTATCGCGGGAGGTCACGTAAGCCCAACGTCCATCCGGGGAAAGGGCCAGCCGCGTCGGTCGCCAATCCAGGCCAACCCGCTGCAGGGCCTCGCCGCTGCGGCTCAGATCCAGCACTGTTAGATCTTGGCTGCCGGAGTTGAGCACCACCAAGCGTTGCCGTTCGGCATCCAAAGCCATCGCTTCCGGAGTATTGCCGCCGCGCCAACGGGCCAACAACTCCCCATTGTCCGGGTTGACCACCAGCAAACTGAGGGGATCCTCCCCGGCTAGGCCCACAAACAGGGATCCCCGCTGCGCATCATAGGCCAGCGCCAAGGGGGGGCCGGGCATCGGCAAATTGCGGGCTTGCGGCTGCTCTGAGGGATCGCTTTGCGCACCGCTGACGCGCAGGGGAGCAGCCATCACCGCCAGACTTTGGGCAGAAGGCATGGAGGCGAAAACCCGCCCTGTGGCCGCATCCACGGCAATATCCAAAACTCCCGCCGGCAACCCATAGGCCTGAATCAGCTCCCCCGTCAGCAGATCGAGGGCCACCAGCCCAGGGGCATTGGGGCCAGAGGCATAGACCACCTGCCGCGCCTCATCCACCCGCACCACACTGGGAGCAAACCCCACCGCCACCTGCCACAGGGGATCCCCGCTGGCCCCATCCAGCAGGGTCACGGCCTGCTCCTCCAACAGCCCAACCGCAACCCAGCCCCGATCCGGTACCCCATCGATGCGATCGGCAGAGCTGCGCAAGGGCAAAAGCCAATCCCCCTCTGTCCTCAGGCCGTTCCCGTCCGTCGAAAAGTTCTCCACCGCAGAGGAGGAGCCTGCTGCCGGCAAAGGGATCCCTTGCCCCAACACAGGGGATCCCAGCCCCAGCACACCACTCAGCACAACCAGCCATTGCCACCGCATGGCCTTCTCCACCCCACAGTCGCGCCTACTTTGACTCAGGAGATCCTCGCCCAACCAGCATAGCCAACCCGACTGTCCGCTCGCTGTCAGCAAACCCAAACACATTTTGACAGGTTGCCCAGACGAACATAGAATGGATATTCGCTGGTTTTGTCAGGATCAACCATGAAGGTGCGGCCTTCCGTCCGTCGGATCTGTGAGAAATGCCGAGTCATCCGCCGCCATGGTCGGGTGATGGTCATTTGTTCTTCCAACCCCAAGCACAAGCAGCGGCAGGGCTAGAGGTTCGATGCAGGATGTGTCCAGCCTGCAATGGGAGACAGAGGCAAAGGCTTCCGACACAACCGAGCAAAACTTTGGCCAGATCTCTCGGCGAGCATGGATCCCAAGACCGGCATCTCTACAGCAACATTGAATGAGGATCCCATCTCAGGCAGGCAACTCAATCCTTACTGGGCAAGTGTGTTCGAGTTGGTTTGATTTGAAAGGTACCCCTGACTATGGCACGGATTGCGGGAGTTGACATCCCCCGAGAAAAGCGAGTGGAGATTGCCCTGACCTATATTTACGGCATTGGGCTGACCCGCTCCCGCCAAATTTTGGCGAAGACCGGCATCAATCCGGATACTCGTACCCGCGACCTCACCGACGCTGAGGTGGCCGCCCTGCGAACGGTGGTGGAGGGCGAATACCAGGTGGAAGGGGATCTGCGCCGCCAGGAGGCGATGAACATCAAGCGGCTGATCGACATTGGCACCTATCGAGGTCGTCGCCATCGCCTGGGTCTGCCCGTGCGTGGTCAGCGCACCCGCACCAACGCCCGCACCCGCAAGGGGGTCAGGAAGACGGTGGCCGGCAAGAAGAAAGCTCCTGCCAAGAAGTAGTCGCTCGGCTTTGCGCGGAAGGCAAAACTCTTCCACCATCCCGAATCCCAACCCCAAACAGTCGATTGCAAGGACACCTGGATCATGGCTCGGCAGCAACGGCGCGGACGTAAAGTCAAAAAGAACATCCCCAATGGGGTGGCCTACATTCAGTCCACCTTCAACAACACCATCGTCACCATCACGGATCCCAACGGCGATGTGGTGTCTTGGGCCTCGGCAGGTTCTACGGGCTTCAAAGGGGCCAAAAAGGGCACTCCCTTCGCCGCCCAAATGGCAGCAGAAAGTGCGGCGCGTCAAGCCATGGAGAATGGCATGCGCCAGATCGAAGTGATGGTGAGCGGGCCGGGAGCCGGTCGAGAAACCGCCATTCGCGCTCTACAGGCAACGGGCCTGGAAATTACTCTGATTCGAGATATTACCCCCATTCCCCACAACGGTTGCCGTCCTCCCAAGCGGCGGCGTGTCTGAAGGATCCCGCGTTGAGGGCTGGTCGAGCGTCTGTAGGGGGTTTTCTCCAGAGCTACGCCATGCCCCAGCGAAGGTCTGCCCAAGCGTGAGATGACCTCGAAGTTTCATCAGTTCTCCAAACGGATGTCGAGCCAGACGGACGGGGCCACCATGACGATTCAAACCAGCCGAACCCTCTCCCACTCTCTGGGCAGCAGAGCGAGCGCAAGCGCTGTTGCTTACCAGACCGAGTGTGTTGAATCTCATCGGGATGATAACGGCGTTCACTACGGCAAATTTGCTCTGGGGCCACTGGAGCGCGGCCAAGGGATCACGGTGGGCAACGCTTTGCGGCGGGTGTTGCTCTCCAATCTAGAAGGGACGGCGGTGACTGCTGTACGCATTGCCGGGGTGACCCACGAGTTTTCCACGGTGCCGGGGGTGCGGGAAGACGTGATGGAGATCCTTCTAAACATGAAGGAGCTGGTGCTGCGCTCCAGTTCCCCCGAGACTCAGGTGGGCCGCTTGGTGGCTCAGGGGCCAGGGGAAGTTACTGCTGAGAAGCTGCAATTGCCCAGCGACGTGGAGGTGATCAACCCCCGTCACCACATTGCCACCCTGGCGGAAGGGGCGATTTTGGAAATGGAGTTCATGATTGGCCGGGGACATGGCTACCGCGCCGTCGATTACTCTGACAGCAAGGCGATGGCGATTGATTTTCTGCAGATCGACTCTGTCTTCATGCCGGTGCGCAAGGTGAACTACGCTGTGGAAGCAGCTCGGGTGGGTCAATTCCTGGAAAAAGATCGGCTAGTATTGGAAATCTGGACCAACGGCAGCCTCACCCCGCAAGAGGCCCTCAGCCAAGCGGCCCGCATTTTGGTGGGCTTGTTCGCACCGCTGCAGGAGGTCAGCTTCGATGCTCCTGTGCCGCCCAAGCCAGACGAGGACAACCAAAAAAACCAGATCCCCATCGAGGAGCTACAGCTCTCGGTACGGGCCTACAACTGTCTGAAGCGAGCTCAGATCAACACGGTGGCCGATCTGCTGCTCTATACCGAGGAAGATCTGCTGGAGATCAAAAACTTTGGCCAGAAGTCTGCCGAAGAGGTGGTGCAGGCTTTGAAAGCCCGCTTTGGTCTGACACTGCCCCGCACCCGCGAAAAAGGCAAGGCCTAGAGTTTAGGTTCCGTCTCAAGCATCTGCACCGCTAGCACAACCGCGTCAAAACGCAAGGATCCCCGAAGAGTGTAGGACACAAGACAGAGGTTACCATGCGCCACCGCCGTCGTACCCCCCACCTCAATAAGCCCGCCGACCAGCGCAAGGCCCTGATGCGGGCGCTGACCACGGCTCTGCTGCGGGAAGGGCGGATCACCACCACCAAAGCCCGCGCCAAAGCCATTCGGGCCACCACCGAGAAGATGATCACCCTGGCCAAAGAGGGATCCCTGGCGGCGCGGCGACAGGCGCTGGCCTACATCTACGACAAGGAGCTGGTGCGCTCCCTGTTTGAGCAGGCTCCTGAGCGCTACCGGGATCGGCCCGGTGGCTATACCCGCATCTTGCGCACCGTGCATCGGCGGGGGGATGGAGCAGAAATGGCGGTCATCGAGCTAGTGTAGCGGAAAGGGATCCATGCCGTACCGTCGCATTGCCCTGAGAATTCAGTACCTCGGCAGCAGGTTCTATGGCTGGCAGCGCCAGGCAGCCCGCCGTACCGTGCAAGGGGTGCTGGAGGAGGCGATTGCGTCGCGGGCGGGGCATCCGGTAACCCTCTATGGGGCCGGTCGCACCGATACGGGGGTTCATGCTGCAGGCCAGGTGGCCCACTTCGACACCACCTCCGGCATCCCTGCGGCGGAGTGGTCGAGGGTGCTGAACGACTGTCTGCCGGAAGATGTGGTAGTGCTGGCTTCTGCTCAAGTGCCTGACTCCTGGCACGCCCGCTTTTCGGCTCGCTGGCGCCGTTACCGCTACCTGATCCTGAACCGGGAGCGACCGGATGTGTTCTGGCGCCTCTTTAGCTGGCAAGTGCGTTGGCCTCTGCAGGTGGAGCCGATGGCGGAAGCCCTGAATTCCCTGCTGGGGGAGCACAGCTTGGAAGCCTTCCGGCGGCGGGGATCGGATCGGCCCCACTCGCGGGTACAGGTGCAGGAGGTGCTCTGCCAGCGGCTGGGGGACTTGATCAGCATCGAGGTGCAGGCCAGCGGCTTCCTCTACCGGATGATGCGGCTCTTGGTGGGATCCCTAGAGGTGGTGGGCCGAGGCCAGCTCAGCCCAGCCCAATTTGTCCACCTGTGGCAACACAACGACTGGAGCCAGATGCGCACCCGCTACAGCGCTCCTCCGCAAGGGCTGTGCCTGACGGATGTGGGCTATGCTGCGGATCCCTTCGGTCAACAGTTCGCCCACTCGCCGCCCTTTTGGGCCTTGCCCACAGAGCCTCCCTCCGCCCTCCGGTCGCCGGCTGCGTTGGCCCATTCCTGCGGTTGATCTGGGCGATCTCCAAGCTTGTCCTGATCTGGGCGATCTCCAAGCTTGTCCTGATATGTTTCCTTGGCTGCCATGAACAAAACTCCCCTTCCCAACCCCGAGACTCTGGCGCCCCGCTGGTATCTGGTGGATGCTGCCAATCAGCGCCTGGGCCGCTTGGCCGCCGCTGTGGCCACCCTCTTGCGGGGTAAGCATAAACCGGACTTCACCCCTCACCTGGATACGGGGGACTATGTAATTGTGATCAACGCTGAGAAAGTGGTGGTCACTGGCAAAAAGCGCACCCAAAAGCTCTACCGCCGCCACTCTGGCCGTCCTGGCGGCATGAAAGTGGAAACCTTTGCCCAACTGCAGGCGCGCCTGCCGGAGCGGGTGGTGGAAAAAGCGGTCAAGGGAATGTTGCCCCACACCCGGTTGGGCCGGCGGCAATTCACCAAGTTGAAAGTTTATGTCGGGCCAAACCACCCTCATGAGGCCCAGCAACCTCAGGTTTATCCCCTCAACACGATCCCAGGAGCCAAAGCATGACTCAAGCGAGCAGCCAACGAGCCGTTTATTGGGGAACGGGACGCCGCAAAACCGCCGTTGCCCGCGTGCGTTTGGTGCCCGGCACGGGCAAAATCATCATCAACGACAGGCCGGGAGACCAGTATCTGCAGTATCAAGAAGCCCTGCTGGCCAGTGTGAAGGGGCCGCTGGAGATCCTTGGTCTGGAAAACTCCTACGATATTCTGGTGCGAGCCCATGGCGGCGGCGTTCACGGCCAGGCGGATGCGATCAAGCTGGGGGTGGCGCGCGCCCTCTGCGAGGTGGATCCGGCCAATCGCGGCCCTTTGAAAGTAGAGGGTTATCTGAAACGGGATCCGCGCGCCGTGGAGCGGAAGAAATACGGCCTGCGCAAGGCCCGCAAGGCTCCCCAGTACTCGAAGCGCTAGGGATCCCTGCCGTTGTTTTTAGAGGAAGATGTTGATAGACAAGGGTATAGAAACAGGCCCAGAGGAGGAAAGGGTTATGCCCAAGAAAGGATTGCACCCGCAGTGGTATCCAGAAGCCAAAGTCATCTGCAACGGCGAAGTGGTGATGACGGTGGGATCCACCAAGCCGGAGCTCAAGGTGGATGTTTGGTCGGGCAACCATCCCTTTTTCACCGGCAGCCAGAAGATCATCGACAGCGAAGGCCGGGTGGAGAAGTTCATGCGCAAATACGGCATGAGCGGTGGCAAAAAGGCCAAGTAGAGGTTCCCCCATCTGGGTGTGGGCAATACTTGGATTCCTGGGTATCGCAAGTCTATGGCTTCTGCTCAACTGATCGACCAGCTTAAGAATGTCGAAGCCACCTTTCAGGAGCTGACGGTGCGCTTGGCCGATCCGGACGTGGCCACGGATCCAGCTGAGCTGCAGCGGATTGCCAAGGCCCGCTCCTCCTTGGAGGCCACCGTCCAGGCTTTTCACGACTGGCAAAAGCTGAATCGCGATCTGCAACAGACGGAAGAGCTCTTGCGGGAATCGGCCTCCGACCCGGAGCTGGAGGCGATGGCAAGAGCGGAACTTGAGCAACTGCGGGCCCGCCAAGAACAACTGGAGGAAAAGCTCACCCTGCTGCTGCTGCCCCGGGATCCCAACGACGACAAGAACATTATGTTGGAGATTCGCGCCGGCACCGGTGGGGAGGAGGCGGCGCTGTGGGCGGCGGATCTGGCCCGCATGTACACCCGCTACGCCGAAAAGCTGGGCTGGTCGGTGCGTCTGGCGAGCCTCTCGGAAGGAGAGCTGGGGGGCTACAAAGAGGCGATCCTGGAGATTCAAGGGGATCAGGTGTACAGCAAGCTCAAGTTTGAAGCTGGCGTGCATCGGGTGCAGCGGGTGCCCGTCACCGAAGCGCAAGGCCGTGTCCACACCTCGACGGCCACGGTGGCGGTGATGCCAGAGGTGGACGAGGTGGAGGTGGTCATCGACCCGAAAGACATCGAAATCAAAACGGCACGCTCCGGGGGGGCAGGCGGCCAAAACGTGAACAAGGTGGAGACGGCGGTGGATCTTCTCCACAAGCCCACCGGGATCCGGGTGTTTTGTACCGAGGAGCGTTCCCAACTGCAGAACCGCCAGCGGGCCATGCAGATTTTGCGGGCCAAACTCTACGAGATGAAGCTGCAGGAGCAACAGGCCTCCATCAGCTCTGCTCGGCGCATGCAGGTGGGAACGGGATCCCGCTCGGAAAAAATTCGCACCTACAACTACAAGGACAACCGCGTTACCGACCACCGCCTTAACCAGAATTTCCCTCTGCAGCCCATCTTGGATGGGGAGCTGGACGACTTGATCCAAGCTTGTATTGGCCTTTACCAAAAAGAGCTGTTGGCGGAGCTATCCTAGGCCAAACTGAGTTACCGCCAGCGAATGGGATCCCTTCTCGAGGACCTTTCCTCTGCCGAGCTAGCGGTAGAATAAATACCCACGTCGAGTGCCTAAACCCCCATGCTGGCCGAATACCGCCAACACGCCGCTGCCCGCGAGGCCCAAGGGATCCCGCCGCTGCCCTTAAACGCTGCCCAGACCAGCCAGGTGTGCGAGCTCCTGAAGGCCCCGCCTGCCGGCGAAGAAGCCTTTTTGTTGCACCTCTTAACAGAGCGCGTCCCGCCGGGGGTCGATGAAGCCGCCTATGTGAAAGCGGGCTTTTTGGCGGCGGTAGCCAAGGAGGAGGTTGCATCGCCGTTGATCACTCCCCTGCGGGCGGTGGAGCTCTTGGGCACCATGCTGGGGGGCTACAACGTCCAGGTTTTGCTGGATCTGTTGCGGGATCCCCGGAGTGAGATTGCAGCGGCAGCAGCCCGCGCCCTCAGCCACACCCTGCTGGTTTTCGATGCCTTTCACGACGTGCTGGAGCTGAGCCAGTCCGGCAATGCCTATGCCCAACAGGTGATCGAGTCCTGGGCCAAGGGCGAATGGTTTACCGCCAAAGCTCCCCTGGCCGCAGCAATCACTGTAACAGTGTTCAAGGTTGC
>NZ_JANSHW010000342.1:0-655 GCF_047461815.1 Synechococcus sp. R6-10 | reverse complement strand
ACACGCGGTAGATATCTTTCGGCTTCGGGATGGTGTCCACCGAGCCGATGGGCTGTGGGGTGGGCGACGCGCCCGACTCGCTGCGCAGGATGTCGCTCGCCAGCTTGACGCAGTCGGCGCATACGCCCCCGTACATGCCCAGAATCAGCTTGCGCACCTGCTCGCGCGACTTGCCGCACAGCACACACCGATCGGTCATGCGTGTCTCATTCGTTCGTGCCACGAGTGCCTCCTGTTAGCGACCGCTGCGGTCTAACACATGATCGATTATTCCATACTCTTTGGCTTCCTGCGCGGACATGAAGTAGTCGCGTGCGGTGTCTTGTTCCACGCGCTCGATGGGCTGCCCCGTGTGCTTGTGCAGGATGTTGTTCAGGATGTCTTTGTAGCGCAGCACCTCGCGCGCTTGGATTTCGATATCGAGCGCAGTTCCCTGAAAGCCTGCGTGCACTTGGTGGATCATGATGCGTGCGTGGGGCAGGGCGTAGCGTTTGCCCGCCGCGCCGCCCGCCAGTAGCACCGCGCCCATACTGGCGGCTTGTCCGATACAAATCGTGGCGACATCGGGGCGAATCATCTGCATGGTATCGTAAATCGCCAGCCCCGCGCTCACGACGCCGCCCGGCGAGTTGATATACATATCGATGTCCTTGTC
>NZ_JANSHW010000341.1:0-6175 GCF_047461815.1 Synechococcus sp. R6-10 | reverse complement strand
TTCCTGTCTGAGTTTGGGGAGATCGTTACCTCCAGGAAAATGCTCTAGAAAAAAGAGAAAAAGGCCCAAGGGTAAAGCAAATACTCCAAGTAAAACAACTTCCAGATCAGTTGATAATAGCCAACAATCGCCTCCCGACGGCTGAGATCCAGATGGACACCATAGCCCAAGAGGATCCCCAGCCCCAACACATGGCTCACCAACAGCCAGAGGCCGTTGCCCGCAAGGAGAAAAGAGATCCCCACCCCGATAAATCCCAGATAGCAAAAGGCCAAAATGCCGATACAAAACCTTGAGATCCGCTCTGGCCCAAAGCGCAGCGAGAAGGTGGCAATGGCAAACTGGCGATCCCCCTCCATGTCGGGAATATCTTTGAAAAGGGCGATCACCAGCCCAAAAATCGACATAAACCCCGTCAGCCAAACAATCGCAGCCGAAAGCTCGACCCTTCCCTGCATCACCTGCTGAAAATGGCTGTAAAGGCCCAAATTGACGATCAAGCCGCGCACGCTGTAGATGCAAGCCGAGGCCGCCAGCGGAAAACGCTTCAACCGCAAGGGGGGCAACGAATAGGCCGTGCCGATCCCATTGCTCAAAAGCACCGTCAGCAGCAGGTAGGGGATCCCGGCCATGGCCAGCAGGACGGACGCCACCCCACAACCCACGACGATCCCCACCCCCTGTCGCCAACCCAGGGATCCAGCAGCCAAGGGCAAATGGGGTTTGTTGATGCGGTCGATTTCAATATCCGTCAGTTGATTCAAGCCGACGATGTAGACATTGGCCGCCAGACAGGCCGCCCAAGCCCAGACCAACTGGGGCAGCGCCGAGAGAACCGGTTGCAGGGATCCAGCAGCCACGAACCCCGCCAACAGGTAGAGGCCCACCACGCTGGCGCTGGTGCCGTAGACGGTGTGGGGTCGAGCAAAACGCCAGAGAACTTGTGGGCGCAACATCAAAAAAGCTAGGGAGAGTCTTCCAGGAGAGAAGCTAGAGCTGCCCAGCGGGGATCCGCCGTTGGTGCTGTAGCTTCCACCGCAATGCCCGGACAATCGGGACGGCAGGGCAACTGGCGGGGCATCTCCAAATGCAGGTGCTGGTACATCCAGTCTTCGACATCCAGCTCACCATTGGGGGGCAGGCTCTCCAGCAGATCTTCTTCGTCTTGCAATTCCAGCTCCAAGGGGAGAGGTTCGGGATCCCGAATCAAAATGATCTCCTCAACTTCCAGGTGCAGCCGGTGGTTGAACTGCTGTAGGCAGCGGTGGCAGGTGAGGGTGACAATGGTACGAGCTTCAGCACTCACTTCGAGAAAATGGCCCCGATGGCTGACTTCCAGGGATCCCTCCACAGGGGTCAAACTCTCAAAGCCCGAAAAAAACTGCCTAAACTGCAATTCTTGGGTTTGATCCGGCATCTGCCGCAGATCGGATAGACGAATTGGCCTTAACATTGCGCCCCCTTTCGCACGTTTTGGATAGCCGGGATCCCTGTCGTCACCGTAGCAAGAGGGCCAACTTGTTCCCAGCCCTCTGCCCACTCTCAAGATGGGGAAGCTGCCCGACGGATAACCAAGCGCCGGTCAGGCTCTTTGCCACGGCTGAAAGTTTCCAGATCGGCATAGGCAGGGTCATTCAAGAGAGTATGAATTTGCCGACGCTCGGCAGCCGAGAGATCGGGAAACTCGTATTCCCGGCCAGTGGCCCTCACCTTTTCCACAGCAGCGGCAACCAAAACCTTCAGCTCCTGCAAACGCCGCTGCCGATAGCCGTCCAAATCCAAAATGTAGGGCTGCTGCTGGTCTTCCGGCTGGTTCAGGTTGAGAAGGGTGTTGGCCAGGTACTGCAACGCATCCAGCACCACGGGGGAGCGATCCTCCTCTTGAGGGGAATCTCTGGAAGATGGAGAGGGCAAGGGGGGGGCTTTCGCCAACAGCAGCTGCTTCTGAGCTGGGGTCAAAGAAGACGCCTCGATTTCCAGCACCTCCCCCACCACCCGCACCACCGCTGGGATCCCCATAGCCGCCAGCACCTGCTGTAACCACTGCCTGGCTCGCTCTTGATTGGCCGCAAAGGTGGACTTGTTTGGCGAAGGGGCAACGGTTCCCTCAGATTTCTTAGCAGCAGATCCCGTAGAAGACTTAGGACGGCTCATCCTGGGCAGCTTCCAACTTTGAAGAGGTATCAACACTCCACCACAAGTCCACCCCAACAGCGAGGATCCCCTAGGGCTCAAAGGGCAAGGATTCCCGTCCCTCCTTGGCTGCTCTGGGCTTGGTCGATTTTTCCACTTCCTTGGCCTCCACCGTGATCGCCTGGGCAGCCCGACGGCGCTCCTCTTCCACCAACTGCTGTAAGTTCTCCGGCAACGGCTCCCGCGAGAGCAGGAAAGTCTGCACCGTTTGGAAGATATTAGAGACCAGGATGTAGAGCAAAACCCCTGCCGGCAGAGGGAAGAACAGGAACATCGCCGAGAACAGCACAGGGGTGATCCGAGCCATGGAACTTTGGCTGGGATCCTCTTTGCCGGTATCCTGTCCGGCATTGGTTAGGTACTGGTTCAGGTAAATGGACACCCCAAAGATGACGATCATGGCGATGATATCCCAGTGGATGGTGCCATCTTCGTCGAAGGCTCCCACACGGCCCAACTTGTCGATGAACAGAAAGCCAGTCTCAGAGGCCAAACCGGGAATAGACACCTGCACGGTCACATCCCCCGGCTGCAGAGCCAGCAAGGTGCCATCCGGCTTGATCTGGGCACGATCTTCCCCTTTGGTGATCTTCCAGGTGGGCTGTAACAGACTGGGATCCCCACCCGCTTCGGCCACCAATTGCTCAAAAGGCTTGCCCCCCGGCCCTTGAAGCAGAAATTGCACCTCCTCCCCAACGGCAACCTTGGTGCCTTTGGGTTCCACCAGCACCACCGGCTTGTGAAGAGAGTCGGTGACAAAAATGTTCTTGCTGGGGCTGACGTAGGGGGCGGGCACCACCTCAGCCGCCATTTCCGCCGGCAGGATCTGCAAGTTGACATCGTAGGTCACCGCTGCAAAGGGGGAGCCCCGCAGGGTGGCAAACAGGGCAAACAGCACTGGCATTTGAATGAGCAGTGGCAGGCAGCCCCCCAAGGGATTGGCCCCCAGCTCGCTGTAAAGCTTGGCCTGGGCTTCCCGAAGCTTCTGCGGGTCGTCTCGGTATTTCTCCTGGAGTTCTCGCATCCGCCGCTGCATCACCGGGCTGATCACCTTCATGCGCCGCATGTTGCGGATGGATCCCACATTAAGCGGGTAGAGGGCAAAGCGGATCACCAACGTCAGGAAGATAATGGCCAGTCCGTAGCTGGGCACGATCCCGTAGAAAAAATCCAGGATCGGCAGCATGACGTTGTTGGAGAGAAATCCGACTCCGAAGTCCATGAGGGGCGCTGGCAAATGTCCGTAACCATTGTAATGGCTTCCGTTCGGTTGACGAGGGCGTTTTCAGGGTTTGTCCCCTGGATCCGTCAGATAGACCTGAGAAAGGCGAGCAATTGAGCAAAATCAAGCCCGCTCCACTGAACAGGGATCCCAAGGCCCAACAAGAACCCCCCGCCGGCAGTTGCCTAGCAGTCCTTTTTTCCCCTATGATGAGAAACGCTTGATCCTCGGTAGCTCAGCGGTAGAGCGGTCGGCTGTTAACCGATTGGTCGCAAGTTCGAATCTTGCCCGGGGAGTATGTCTGAGCCAATCAAGGAAGCCGGATCCGGAACCCTATCCTTCCAGGCGGCTCTGGGCCTGCTGAGGGAAAGGGGGAGAGAAAACCCAGTCTCCCATCTCGTCGAGGAAGATGCGACGCTAAGCCAGACGTGGAGAAAATAATGTGAAGCAATGTGAAGGCGGCTAAGGGTTTCGTCCCGCCTGTTCCCGGCAAGTGTCAAGAGTCTCTGTCCTTTGGGGCAAGGAGTATGTCAGAATACCCTCTGGCTGTCTATTCCCAATCCGAGGGTGCTTGCTGTGATCGACCTGTCGCGGATCCCTGCCCAACCCAAGCCCGGCCTGCTCAACCTCTTGATTGAGATTCCCGGCGGCAGCAAAAACAAGTATGAGTTCGACAAAGACATGGGAGCGATGGCGCTGGATCGGGTGCTCTATTCCTCGGTGCAGTACCCTTATGACTACGGCTTTGTGCCCAATACGCTGGCCGGGGATGGGGATCCCTTGGATGGCTTGGTGATCATGGATCAGCCCACTTTCCCAGGGTGTGTGGTCACGGTGCGACCCTTGGGCATGTTGCAGATGATCGATGGCGGGGATCCGGATGAGAAGCTGCTGTGTGTGCCTGCCAAGGATCCCCGCTATGCTGCAGTGACCAAGCTGGAAGACATCGCCCAGCACCGCCTGGATGAGATTGCGGAGTTTTTCGCCACCTACAAGCGCCTGGAAAAGAAAGAAACCCAGATCTTGGGCTGGAAAGGTTTGGCCGAAACCGAGGCGGTCATTGCCAGCAGCATTGCGGCCTGCAAACAACCCCAATAGACATCTCTAAGGGATGCGAACAGAAAGAGCTTCCTGGCGATGTTGCAACAGTCGCTCTGGGGTGAGGGGCCCTTCGATGTGTTGCCAAGGCAAGGGATCCCCTGGATCCCAGTGGCTGTGCACGTAGTAATCCAGAGGCGGCAGTTGCCCTTTAAGCGCTTTGAAAGCGCGCCGGTAGCTCCCCAAAGATTCCCCAAAGTCCCGCGCCAACTGCAAGACCTTTCCCACCCGCCGATCCCCTCGCGAGATGAGGGCCTGGATCACGGACCAGCTATAGCTTTCCGGGCGCAACTCCACCCCCAAGGGACGCAGGTGTTTCTGGAAAAACTGCAGTTTTTTCTCGGCTTGGGGATCCACTCCGTGCCACTGAAAAGGGGTGTGGGCTTTGGGCACAAAGGTGCTGCAACCCAGCGTCAGGCGCAGGCCGGGAGCCGCTTTTTTGAGCTCTTGGAAAAGATCCACTGTGGCCTCCAAATCCGCCTGGGTTTCCGCCGGGATCCCTACCATGCCGTAGAACTTAATGCCCTTCAGACCTCCAGCCTGGGCGTGGGCTGCTGCTGCCAAGATTTCCGGGTTGCTTAACTTCTTGTTGATGATCTGGCGCAGTTGTTCTGAGCCACTTTCGATGGCCACCGTAATGGACTGGCTGCCCCGGCGGGAGAGTACCTGCGCCAGACGTGGGGTTACGGTAGCGGTGCGCACCGAGGCCAAACTGAGACGCACCTGCTCGAAGCGATCCTGGGCCAAGTGCTCCAGCAACTGCTCAAATTGGGGGTGCTGGGTTACAGAAGCCCCCAGCAACCCAATCCGCTGAGTGACCTGCAGCCCCCGCTCTACTGCCGGGATCAAATGCCCCTCCACATCCGCCACCCGGAAGGGCAACGTTAGGTAGCTGGCCAGGCAAAACCGACACATCTCCGGGCAACTGCGCACCACCTCCACCATGTAGATGCTCTCCCAGGCCGCTTTGGGGGTGACTACTGTGGAAACCGAGAGGGTGTTGCCGCGGAAGGTGTGTTTGCGAATGGAGCTAGGGATCCCGGCCACTTTGGGGAGCACCTTCTCCACCGGGCCGTCGGGCTCCCGGTATTGGGGTTCATACAAGCCGGGCACATAGATCCCTGGCACCTGCGCTAGCGCCTGCAATTTCTCAGCCCGGGATCCCTGGCGCACCTCCCGATAGACCTCGATCATCTTCTCCAGAAGACCTTCCCCATCCCCCAACAAGATCAGGTCAAAAAACTCGGCAAAAGGCTCGGGGTTGGCCGTCAGTACCGGGCCGCCGCCAAAGACCAAGGGGTGGGCTTCTTCCCGCTCCTCAGATCTGGGAGGGATCCCGTGCCGTTCCAGCAGAGCCAGGATATGGACATAATCCAGCTCCCAGGATAGGGAAAAGCCGAACAGCTCCGGCTCCCGGGGCAGGGGTTCAGCCAGATCCGTAAAGAGGCGGGAGACGGCCACATCTCGGCGGCTGGCCAGCAGACTCCAGATGACTTGATAGCCCAGGCTGGTGATCCCCACTGCGTAGGTGTTGGGAAAGGCATAGATCACCCGCACCGCGTCGGGGTCGGGCGTAGCCGGGGCGAAGAGCAACTGCTCCAGGGCAAACTCTGAACTAGCCAAGGGATCCCGCTGTGTTGGATTGAGGTTTGGGTTCTGGCT